>JAFUCQ010000121.1 GCA_017459605.1 Atopobiaceae bacterium | reverse complement strand
GTAGAAAATGCAATCTTCCATTTCGTCGAATAAACCCTGTGAGCAGAGGGCTTGCGTAATGGCATCGACATATGCAGGGTTGAAGGAAAGACCAGCGTCGTAACGTATGGACCTTACAAGATCTTCAAGATAGGATTCCTTGTACCTGTCGTAGATTTGGTTGCTGCGCAACCATTCATATAGCTCGATGCGGGCTGTCACCGAGTCCTGGGAGCGAATTGGCCTTGTTGATGTGGTGCATTTTTCGTTGATAAACTTTCTATAGGTAAGCAGATGCTTGTGTATACCGAGGATGCTTGTTGTGACTGATGCATAGGCGCGGATGAAGAACACGTCGTTTGCGACCTGAGTGGCTGAGAAGCGCAGGTGATAACGCTCGATACGCTCTCTGAGGTACAGCGCATTGCAAGCCCACCACGATATGCTTGCATAGAGGTCTTGAATGCTGCTTGTTTTGACAGGTGTGTTTTCGGGAAACACGTCTGGCTTAAATCCGAAGTGCTCTATGCGTTTCTGCATTTTGTAGTCGTCTTGAGTGAAAAAACAGAACACCTCGTCTACCTGGTGTTTCTCTGCAGCCGCAACCATTTCTTCTAGGAGCGTTTCGCTATAGACGTCATCCGCGTCGAAGAACATGACATAGGTTCCCCGTGCGACGTCGAGCCCCGTGTTGCGCGCCGCTCCCGCGCCGCCCCTTTCCTGCGTGAGCGCAATGAAACGGGAGTCCGCTTCGCAAAACGCGTGAACCTTTTCAAGCGTGCCATCGGATGAGCCGTCATCAATGCAAATAACTTCGAAGTCCCCAAACGTCTGCCGCAAAAGCGAGTTCAAAAGGTCGTCTACAAATGCCTCGCAGTTATGCATGGGGATGATGATGGAGACCGAAGGCGGGGCGGGATTCTCTGTGTCATTATTGATTGCATTCATATGCCTATACTAATGGATTATTCAGACGGCATGCAATTGGAGGTTGTGCGAAGTGCGATGGAGGCCGAAGCTTCGATGACATATAGCTTTAACAACATTCCTGGAGAGAGCTGCCCTCCACGGGTGTCAGTCATTTTGCCTGTCTTTAGCGTGGAGCCCTATATCGGTAAATGCATCGAAAGCCTGCAGGCACAGAGGATGGACGAGCTCGAATTCATTTTCGTGGACGACTGCGGGACTGACGGCTCGATGGAGGCTGTAGAGGCGTGGGCGGCTCGGGACAACCGCGTGAGCATACTGCGCAACGAATGCAACATCGGCGCCGGCTCCAGCCGCAACCGTGGAATCGCAGCTGCGATTGGCGACTACCTGTCCTTCAGAGACCCCGACGACTACGTCTCGCCCAACTACTACGCAGCGCTCTACGCGGCTGCCATGGCCGGCGGCGGTCACGACATCGCGAAGGGGAGGCGCCTTAAGGTGGACGAGTCGGGCGAGGCGGCGGGCGATCAGGGGCAGGATCTGAACGAGCGCATTCGCGCGGAACTCGAGAGGGGCAAGCCGCTCTTCCGCAGCTTCACCTACGAGAACCAGTCCGCAATCTACCGGCGGGTCCTCTTAGAGGACGGCTGCGCCCGCTACGGAAGCTCCCGCAACGCGGAGGACACCACCTTCCTTCTGCGCTGCTGCCGCCAGACGGATGACATCGTGCTAGAGGAGGCGGCAATCTACTTCTACGTTCAGAGGAAGGGCTCGGTCGTCCATGGTAACTATTTAGAAAGGACCAATGGCGAAATCGACGCCCTCCACGAGAAGGTCGATTTCCTCATCAAAGAAGGCATCGACACTGCCGCACTCCAATATCTGCTCGCCAAGCACAGACCTGCCTTAAGAGATTCCAGGAGCCCCTCGACAAGGGACTCGTGCCGAAGGACAGCTACGTTTCTGTCGCCGAGCGCATCGCAAAGGAGCTCGCGCGTGTCCCTGGTGCGGTGGAGACCTGTAAAGGAAGACCGCAGCTGCAGGAGCTCCTCGACGGCAGCCCAACCACGACCCCTGGTCTGCGCACTCTGGGAGAGTGAGCTGTATCGTTATCGAGGACGCTGCCATTTACTACTACGCCACGCGTCTTGCTGAAGAGCCTTATAATGAAGGTCGTAATGTAGAAATGTAGTGATGCTGCTGGTTGAGCAAGAGGCGCCTTGCGAGATACAGCATTCAGATGTTCGGGAGTTTGTTATGCAGGGCAATGTATCACTCATCAAGCAATTGCAGGCGAAAGTATTCCGCCATGGAAAAGGTAAAAACGGGGATGAAGAGTTCCGCTATCCTCAGAATAGCCGGGGCATCGTTCGGCAAGGAGCTCAGACCTATCTTGAGGGCATGCCCCTGGCTGTCAACTGGAGGATTACCGATGCCTGCAATTATCGTTGCTCCTATTGCTTTGCCGCCGGGTCGAGCTACAAAGACAACCACTGCAGCTTGGAGCAGGCTGAGACTGCCATCAGGTATCTCGCCTCGGCCAACAGACCAAGCTACAGCGTCACACTGGTGGGGGGCGAGCCCACCGCGCACCCTCATCTAGCGGACATCGTCAGACTTCTCGGTAGCTTTTTGGGAGACCGAATCGAGAGAATTATCATTATCACAAACGGTAACTTCGACGCAAGGACCCTCGACGAGATTCGCTCCCTCGCCTCAAGGGTTCCGATAGAACTCGTGGTATCCATTCATTTAGAGTTTGCGCGTGCTGAGAAAATCGCAGCCCTTATTGAGGGGCTTGCAGATAGCGTAAGGGTTCGTTTCTCTCTCATGCTTCACCCAGACCTTCTCCCAAAGGCTCAGGAGATGCTCGACATGTTCTGTAGACAGAGAAGGACTCATGGGTTCGAAATGTACGTTCGGACACTGCGTGAACCGCCTGAGTTCGCCGTGGAAGGACCACCGCTACATCGATGAACACCGCAGGTGGATGGAGCAAGCTCAGCAAGCGTTTGAAGCTGTGGCATCCGCAAGCGATGCGGCAAGCGTCTACCTGCCGAGCAACCCGTGCTACTCCTTCTACCTGGACAGGAAGGTCGACGGAAGAGCCAGGGAGGAGCGAGGTTTGGGGCTTGATGAACTCAGAGAGGCCACGAACTTTGAGTTTTTGGAAATGACGTGCTGCATGGGGGCAGACCTTATCAGCATATCTCCCAACGGCATGGCGAAAGGGGCGGTTTGCAAACTTGCTCCCCCCAAGTACAACATCTTCAACGAAAACCCCTTCTTGCATGATGACTGGATGCAGCCAGTCAGATGCACGAGAGCGCGATGCGGCTGTGACGCCAATCACTGCATCCCAAAATTCCTCTCACCCAAAGAGGCGGATTCATATATTCGGAAGTGTCGAAAAAAGCAGGGTAAGCTGATGTCCGCTCGGTAGCGTCCGCTCTTCTTTGTCGTGCATTTAGAATAGTGATTTCATACACTCATATGCAAAGTAGGTACAATAGGACAGGCTTGCAAGTACCCAGAGCGGAGGGGAATTGGAGCTCCTTTTGTTCATCAACGCGCGCGTGAGCTGCGGCGAGAGCGTGCCGCGTGTTCTCACTGTCTAACTGGACGGAAGCCGACGTGTGGCTCTACATCCAGCGCGAGCGCATCCCCATCGTGCCGCTGTACTTCGCCAAAGAGCGCCCGGTGGTCAAGCGCGGCGGGCAGATCCTGCTGGTGGACGACGAGCGCTTCCGATTCCTGCCCGGCGAGGAGCCGCAGAGGGAAAAGGTCCGCTTCCGCACGCTGGGCTGCTACCCGCACACCGGCGGCGTGCGCAGCGAGGCCGACACGCTGGATGCGGTGGTCGCCGAGACCTTGGGCACGGTGTCCTCCGAGCGCACGAGCCGCATCATTGACTACGACGGGGCTTCGGCTTCCATGGAGAAGCGCAAGCGCGAGGGGTATTTCTGATGGACGACCAACAAGTATACGGGGATGACCTTGTGCCGCTGGCGCAGCGGTGGACCGTTGTTCTTGAGCTTGGGATTCCTGACGGGGAGGAGGCGCCTGGCATCTTTATGCAGCAAGTGTCACTCACGGAAGAAGCTAAGCAGGCGGTGAGGCAGCGCAATCGCCATTGCAAGCTCCCAGGCGGCGCTCGTCTCTATCCCTCATGGGACATGAATAACAGGCTCATGTTTGAGTGCAAGGTTCAAGGCATCTCGTAGAACGAGCTTGTCGTTCGATAGCGTACTGGAGCGCGATGAGGTAAAGCTGGAAATGTGATACTGTTTTAAGAGCTCTGCATACGCTTTTGCACACACGGAAAGGCTGTCCTTGACAAAACTCGTCCTCCACATAGGAACGCAGAAGACGGGAACAACCGCCCTGCAGCAGTTTCTCGTAGACAACCGAGAGCTTCTCGAGCGGCAAGGTTTCGAGTTTCCTAACATTCCAAACAGCTATCATACCGAGCGAAGAAACGCATCTCAACTGTACCAGGCGTCTCACGATCACATGGCGTATCCCGACGAGCTGCCGCCGTCCGATCTTACCGACGACGATTGGCGCGAGACCAAGGACGCGCTCGATTGCAGTGACGCGGACACGGTGCTTTTGAGCGACGAGTACTTCGATTTTGGGGACTGGCCACGCCATGGCCTGTCGTTCGACGGGCTCAATGCAGTGTTTTGGGAATCCATCGTTTCCCTGCTCGATAAGACGCGCGTGGATGAGGTGCTTGTCATCATCTATTTGCGCAGGCAGGACGAATACATCTCCTCGCTTTGGAAGGAGTTCGTGAAGACCGGATGGAAGGGCGACGATTTCAGGACGTTCTACAAAGATCCCGCCCGGCATTTCCAGATGGACTACGCATCTCGCATCAAATGCATCGAGCATGCGCTTGGATCCCGCGGGCATGTGGAGGTTCGCAGATACGACAAGAACAGATTCATCGGAGGGGACATCTTCCATGATTTCTGCGATGCGGTCGGCCTTGCTTGGGATGACGACTTCGCCATTCCCAAAAGCCTGGAAAACCCATCCATCTCGAACGATGTTGCCGCTGCCCTGCTGCCCTTCAAGGAGGTCGCGCCCAACCGCACTCAAATCCGAAGCATGCTCAAGGCCGAGGCGCTAAGCCTTTCTAAGCAGGAGCAAACCGGAAAAGGCGCTACGCTCTTCTCGGAGGAGGAGTTTCGAAGCCTCATGTCGCACTACGAAGAGGGCAACAGCTACATTGCACGCACCTACTTCGGCGAAGACGAGCTATTCTCGATGGAATATGCCAGCGGAGGCGTATGGGTGCCTAACAAGGAGCGCATTGCTGCCTATCGCAAGCATTTTTCGAAATGTATCGCCCAATATGAGAAGTCCCAGATGCATCAGGCCACCGCGTCCAAGACGCTGCGAGATTGGCTGCGCAAGCTCAAAGGCATCATGACAAGGTAAGTGAGAATGCGCGCTTAGAGTTTAAAGCTTCAGCCTTCTCCTCAACTTTGCCAGAAGCTTAGCGCGCGGCTTCGGTGCCTTCGAAACGGGCTCGCCCGAATCGACATACTTGCTCCTATGCTCATAGTCCTTGAGGTACAGCTCATCGGATGAGAGATTTGCCGTCGTCCAGTCTATTGAGATTGCGTATTCGACCCCTTCGACCATCTCAAGATTGATTATATGCGGTCTGTCGTGGTGTAAGCTCACTGGATGAGGCAGCTGCTCTTCTCCGTTGATTATCACCAAGTTGTACGCGATCCAGCATGGTATGCGCCGTCCTTGTTCGGTCTTTAGCTGCATGCCGCGCAGCACAATTTGCGCTTGACCAGATGCCGTGCACCTTAGTGCCATTGTTGCGGGCGAGCGGGTGGCGGTTAAAACGTAGCCAAAACCATCCTTGTTCAGCCAAGCTGGTTTGGAATAGTCAGTATAGGGCGAAGCATCTATCACTTCTAATCTCGTAGCAGTACGGCTTGAGGACATATCGAAGCGAGCTGTGCGGTAAAAGGAGAGGTTCTTGTCGTAGTCGAACGAGGTGGGCAATGCTGTGGGGTCAAGGAGCTTTTCACTATTGTGAAGTATTGATTTCACTATGGGTTCGCCCGTCAAGGCTTGGTATTTTTGCGATTCCTGAATTCCAGGAAGTCAGTCTGACACCTCTCTTCTTCGCCTCATTCGAGCTCACAGACAACCACCTTTCTTATTATGATGCGCAACGCCCCGGGTTCCTTATCCAAACTGTCGATTCTATGTAAGCAAAGGCTAGTTTCAGCGACGGGCTTCCCAATCCGCCAGCATACGGGATCCGGATTCGAAGGCGGCTCCGATGCGCACGAGCTCGCGGGGGTCGGCAGCGTAGGGAGCTGCGTAGGCTCGCGCTTCGATTTGCGCAAGCGCCTCGGCAGCCGTGCCGTCGCGCTTGAACTCAAACAGGTATACAAACCCACCGCATTCGGCCACGCAGTCCACTCGGCCCACGGCGGCGTGCATCTCGACGTGCGCCATCTGACCAAGCAACGTGAAGACGAGGTAGATGACCGTTTGGAAGTAGTTCTCGAAGGGATCGGCCTCGTGCGTGTAGGGAATCGAGGCAAACAGCGCGAAGAACACATCACGCATACCATCAGTATCACCTGCAAGCATGCGCGAGCGCAGCGTGTAGATGTCTTTGCCGGACCCCGGATTGCTTGCCGGTGCCCAATCCGCCAGCAGGCTTTCGGCGAGCCCGCGCTCCACCTCTCCGTTGGGGACGCCCAGCGAAAGCACACGCACGGAGGCATCGAAGCCCTTGATTGTGAGGTAGCCCGATTGGTAGAGCAACGGCACCGGGTCGGGGTCGTCGGCGCGGTAGTCCGATACGCGCGCCTCGGCGGCCCACAGGGTTCCGTCGGTGAGCTTGCGCACGTCAAAGCGCGTCTCTCGTAGCTGTCGCACCAAGAAGGTGGGAGTGCCCGACTCGAACCAGTATGAACCTAGGTCGCGGTTGAAGAAGCACCTGAGCAGGCTGAAGGGGTTGTAGACGCCAGGGCCTGCCGGGTGGAAGCAGTATCCATCGTACATGGCTCGAAGCTTTCCCATGCATTCTTTCCGCGCCAAGCCGAGCTCCTCGGCCAAGCGGCCGACTTCGCCGTCGAAGTTGGCGATGAGCTCATCCTCGGTGATGCCGCACACGCTGGCGTAGTCCCGATTGAGCGAGATGTCGTTTAGTTGGTTGAGGTCGCTGAAAATGCTCACCTTGCTGAACTTGGTGACTCCTGTGATGAATGCGAATTGCAGGTGCTCGTCGGCCGACTTGAGAACGCCGAAGAAGCTCTTGAACGTTGTGCGGTTGCGCTCGAGAAGAACAGGATCGTCCATGGCGTCGAGCAGCGGTTTGTCGTACTCATCAACGAGCACCACGCACCGAGAGCCGGTCTGCTCGTGAGCGGCGGCGAGGAGGTATGCGAAGCGATCGCCGAGACTTCCCTCGGCGACAATGCCGCGGCTCTCCTCCCAGCGCACGAGCTGCACGTCGAGCTTTTGCGCGAGAGCGTCTTCGCGTGTGTAGTCGGCACCGTTGAAATCAAAGTGGAACACGGCGTGGGGCTGCCAAGCATCTGGACCGTTGCCTTCCAACCGATCTATCTCCAGTCCTGCGAATAGTTCGCGGCGTCCCTCGAAGTATGCACGCATAGTGGAGACGAGTAGGCTTTTTCCGAAGCGGCGTGGCCGACTGAGAAAACAGGGGACGCCCGCTTTTGCCAATCGGTAAACGTAGGCGGTCTTGTCCACGTACAGATAGCCATCTTCGCGTAGTTTTTCGAAGCTTTGTATTCCAATCGGCAGCTTCGCTCGCTTGACCATGGCGTCCTCCTTCCGCATCGACACTTTTCGCAATTCTACCACGTGCGCCCATTGCCCCGAGCGTATCCCATCAGCGACTACCACGCATATCAAGTCCTTCGACAGCCCCCTCCTCGGCTTCCGGCCGAGGTCGTGGAGCAGGTCGGTGTCGTTGAAGTACATCTCGTCAATTCACACCCGCCCGCAGAGCATAACCTTGCCCTGCCAGGAGTCTATCGTGGAGAACACCTTGTGGCGCCACAGGAACGCGGTCCCTCAGGCTCACCTCCGCGACGAGCTCAATGAGCCTGAGGGAGGCGTTGTGGCACATGACCTCGACTATCCGCATGATCTTGTGCAGGGGCAGCTTGGCGTCGGCGAATATCGTGCCGGTCAGCGCGCTGAACCTGCATCCGCATTCGCGGCATCGGTACCTCTTGGTTCCGTTAGGGGCCTTCCCGTCGAGCCTGGGCGTGGTTCATCCGCAATCCGGGCAAAGGGGCGCGTGGCCCCACTTGTCCAAAAGGCCCTCGATAGTCCTGGCACCGTACTTCTCAAAGCATTTCCGCGATTGAGCCGCGTCCCATAGGTCGGCGAACTGTCCCCCGTCGAGGTCGTCGACGAACGCAGCGAGATCAAGGCGGGCTTCCGCCATATCCGCTCCTGACATCCTGTATCGCCCAAACGACCATCTCCCAGGATGTCGCCAAACAAAGAAGGAGATGGCCGATTGGGCGACTTTGTTTGGCTGGAACGATTATATAGTGTCAGGCAGAGGACTGCTATAGGGAACACCACACACGTAGACCTTCAGAAATATCCTATACTATTAGCAATTTCGTGTATGAATGGTATTTTTTGCTAACAATGGAGAGTCGACATGCTTGAAGTACAGCGTCCTCACTATCTCAAAAAACTGTCAGCCCGGCAGGACAATGGGCGGGTTAAGGTCATCACTGGGATACGGCGCTGTGGCAAGTCATACTTGCTCAATCGCCTATACAAACAACATCTTATCGACCTGGGTATAGGCGAGGACCAGATTATAGAAGTTGCTCTCGACGAAGCCAGAAACGCCCGTTTGCGCAACCCTTTTGAACTCGACACATTTGTGCGCGAGAGGGTGTCTGATGATTCGATGCGCTATTACCTTTTTCTCGATGAGATTCAATTCTCTAGCGCTGAGGTAAACCCCTATACGAGCGATCCGAACGACATAATTACATTCGTGGATGTCATACTTGGGTTGCAGCGGCTTGAAAACGTGGATATCTACGTTACTGGCAGCAATTCGAAGATGCTTTCAAGCGATATACTCACGCAATTCGAAGACAGAGCAGACAACATCCATCTTCACCCACTCTCTTTCGCTGAATACTCTTCCGCTATTGGTGATAGCAATGAGGATTTAAGGGACTACCTTGTTTTCGGGGGGATGCCTCGCATTATCAACGAGACGAGCATTCAAGATAAGAGCAGGTATCTCAAGCAGCTATTCGAAGAAACCTATCTACGAGATGTCATACAAAGAAACAATCTGAGAGTTGAGCAGGAAGAGCTTGGGATTGTCTTAGACTTCATTGCATCTTCAATTGGCTCGCTTACAAATCCTGCCAGGCTTGAGAATCGCTTCTTGTCAGAACGTCATATGAGGGTCAATCACACGACTATCAGCTCGTATCTCAAGTGCTTTGAGGATGCCTTTATCATATCCAGCGCATGCAGGTTCGACATCAAGGGCGGTGGCTATTTCAAAACACCTCTTAAATACTACTTTGAAGATGTGGGTCTCAGAAATGCTCGTCTTAATTTCAGGCAGGACGATGAAAACCATCTGATTGAAAATGTCGTGTACAGCGAACTTCTTCGAAGAGGCTTCAATGTTGACGTGGGTGTTGTCTCGCACAGGACGCAGGGGGTGAGCAAGCAATTTGAAGTTGACTTTGTGGCTAACCTAATAAGCAAAAGGTATTACATCCAAGTTGCCTTGGGAATAGATGACCCTGGGAAACGCGAACAGGAAATCGCATCTCTCAAGAGAATCGGAGACTCCTTTAAGAAAATCGTCATCGTCAAGGATGATATTATCCCTTGGCATGATGAACGTGGCATTCTGTATCTCGGGCTCAGGCGCTTTCTCGTAGACGAGTCGTCGATGGATTTCTGAGACAACAGGCAGGGCTTGCGGCTTATTTGTTCAAGGGACTGCAGAAGGGCGATCGAGTTTGCCAAATATCTTGTCGTTACATATCCTTTGCCGCCGCGAAGACCAAGTAGAAGCTGTTACGAGCAGATCGAGCGGCGCCATTGCACTACAGGTACATCGCCATGTAATAGGGGATGGTGACCACACCGTTTTCGCTCACCCCAACGTTTGCATCTGCCACCTTGCGCTTGAGCATGAGTCACCTTTCGAAATTATCTATCAGAGGAGATAATTATATTCGAAAATATCCGTACAAGATGAAATATACTTTCGAAATTCTCTAACTGTCGTATGAGTAACACAGCTGAACGAAATGAATAGACGCTTCAAAGCTACCGCCAACGGCATGCGGCTTTTCATCGTGGGACTTGCCAAGAAGGCGCTGCTGGCCAACACCTGCGTCATCTAGCGATGATGTAATAGTCCAACTCGGCTTTGCCGGTCATGCCAAAATCAAGAGAAGTTCGCCAGGGTTTCTTGGATAGGTATTCGCGAACATCGTAAGTGGACGGATTGAACATTTGTTAAACTGACAAGTCATGGAAAACGATTACACTACAGAAACTGGTTCTCAACCGTGATGGAACTGCTACTTTTTATAGTCCTTGGCTTTTGCGCCGAGATGATTGACGGCACTGCTGGCATGGCATACGGCGTGAGTAGCAATACCTTTTTGCGCTCTGCTGGGGTTCCCAGCGCGGTGTCGAGTGCCTGCGTACATGCCGCAGAGATGTTTACCACCTTGGCATCGGGTATCTCTCATTGGCGCATGGGCAATGTCGACAAAAAGCTCCTCAAGATGCTGCTTGTCGCAGGTATTCCGGGAGGTATTCTCGGCGCGTGGTTGCTGTCGAGCTTTGAGAGCACGACCCTCGACATCATCATCGATGTCTATCTCATCATTATGGGAGTTACCATCTTCATCAAGGGTCTACGTATGGCACATACCCAGCGCGACTTTGGAGCCTATGCCTACCCGCTCGGTTTTGTCGGCGGCTTTACCGATGCGCTGGGCGGTGGCGGCTGGGGGCCAGTAGTTACGTCTACCTTGCTTGCCTCAGATCATGAACCGCGCGTATCGATTGGTACCGTCAACACAGCAGAGTTCTTTGTGACTATCGCAGAGACCACAACCTTTGTCGTGATGTTAGAAAGCTTTACCCAGTATCTGCCCGTTGTGGCTGGACTCATTATCGGCGGGGTAGTCGCGGCACCCTTGGCTGCTCGTTTGTGCAAGGTTGTTCCTGTGCGCGCCACCCGTCTTTTCGTGGGTGTTTTGGTGGTGGCTCTTAACACCTATAAGCTCGTCTTCGCACTGGGGGTCATCTAGGCATGGTTGCTCTGACACATCTCGATGCTCTCGAAGCAGTTAGCTCTTGATGGATGTTTTGCGAATCTGTTCGCTCACGACCCATATTCCGGTGCGGTTGTTTCCAATCCGTTCGAGTGCGCCCTTCTCGCGCAGTTTCGCTGTTTCGCGTGATAGTGTAGCTTTTGGGATGTCGAGTGCTGATGAGACATCTGCGAGCCTTGCCTCTGGATGTCCCTCGAAAAAACCAAGAATCATCTTTTGGCGTTCGCTGAGAGATGTTTCGTTGCTATTGTCGAGGTGTGTTCCCATCGAACTAAGACCATCCTTATGAGCGTATATCGTCGTCAGAAAATAAAGCCGCTCCTCGTCGGTTTCAAAGACGGGATCAGGTGACCCGTTTTGGCGCAGTGACTTTAGTATCTTGTGAAAGCCGGTGTTTCGTCCCTCAGTCAGTCGCAGCTCTTTCAGGAAGTCGCCGATACGTCGGTTGCGATAACGCCTTGTTATGGCACGGAAATGCTTTAATCCCTCCCTGCTAATAGACCTGTCAGCTCCCGGGAAGCTAAGCACCTCAATTCTGTCTGGTAAAACCCTCACCTCAATGGGTTCTCGCACATCGTAGCCCTTGTGATAAATGGCGTTAGCTAATGTCTCCTCGAGTGCTGCATAGGGGTAGTTGAAGTGTCTTTGCGCTTCCGCTTGGTCGGGGAGTTTGGTTATTATCTCGGCAACAATTGAGTTTCTGAGGTAGCGCAGGGCGTCGCGTAGTTGCTGGTCGAGAGGTCCTGTGAACGAGTGCTCGATGATACGGTCACCCCCGAGACCATCTGGAAACTCAACAATATCAATCTGTGCACAGGGGAAGAAACGCCGGGGGTCATCGCAGAAAAACAGCAGTCCCACGTTGCGGGGTTTTAGATACTCGGGAGGACCGTCGACTATCTGCATTGCTCGGCACAAATCGAAAAAAGACATCGAATCGGATTGCTGATATAGGTCGCTGCCGACTTGACGCAGGAATGACCTAATAAGCGTCAGGTTGAGGTCGTCAAGGGTAGCCATATGGTTGGGTCGATCATCGAAGGGGACATTGTCGGCGAGCGTGTAGAGGTCGCGTAGTTCCGAGTCGCTTGGGGCTACGGTGCTCGCCATTTTGCGGATGTAGCAGACACGCTCATGTTCACCCTTTGTAAAGGATTTAGGGGCAGAGTATGGCCGTACACTCCCGCCAGGACACCACAGTACAATGTATTTCTTTCCTTCATAGTTGGCTACATCACACACGGGCATATAAGCAGGACGTATGAGCCTGCACTTGTTAAGCATGTCTTTGAGCCATCTGTCTATCCGAGCTTCTGGGACTCCGACGGGGCAGAGTGTGTCACCCTGTTGGCTTACCCCGATGACAATATATCCGCCACCCCAGTTGTCTATATCGTTTGCGAATGCGCAAATTGTTTTGAGCGAGGCGTTTGCATCCCAGGTCTCTTTAAACTCTATTCTCTCGTGCTCGACGGCTCCGCCTTCGAGCAGGCTGGCTACAGTTGCTGGGATGCCCATCATTTCCTCCATATTTATCTCAGATAAGTGGAACAAACATGAGAATATTATCATGTTTGTTCCACTACAGAGTGAAATAATGAGATGATTGAACTCACACGCGCTCAAAGCGTAGTGATTTGCGCAGGCGCCTTGGCTATAATTCTCAACATGTACAAGTTGGCTGAAGCGCTTAGAGGTATCGCCTAAAGAACCGAGCGCAGGGGACGAAAGAATATGGCAGAGTTCACACATCTCGATGCTCTCGAAGCAGAATCTATCTACATCATGCGCGAGACC
>JAFUCQ010000120.1 GCA_017459605.1 Atopobiaceae bacterium | reverse complement strand
ACGACACTCTTCTTCAAGCTCGTCGATTTCGAGCAGTTCGCTCGCATAAGACAGTTTGCGATACACCAATACGCGCTTATCGACCTCGGGCAGATACTCCTCTGCAAGGTAGAAGTCAGCGGGGAGATTGATGTTGAGTTCGGCTGTTACTGCCTCGCCTTCCTCTCCGCGGGCCTCACTCACTGCATCGTTGAGCATCTGGCAGAAAAGGTCAAAGCCTACCCCAGAAAGATTTCCGTGCTGCTCTGCTCCCATGAGAGAACCAGCACCTCGAATCTCAAGGTCGCGCATGGCAATACGCATACCGCTTCCGAGGTCTTGGTACTCGTTGATTGCTAAGAGACGCTCTGTCGCTTCTTGGGTCAGCGGCTTGTCTCCTGGGAACATGAAATAGGCATGCGCTTGTCGCCGCCCTCGGCCAACACGGCCCTTGAGCTGGTAGAGCTGGGCTAGGCCCAAGCGCTGTGAGTCTTCAATGACAAGAGTGTTGGTACGAGGGTTGTCGATACCGCTTTCAATGATGGTTGTCGCAACCAAAACGTCGAGCTCTCCTTCTTGGAAGAGCATCATCACGTCTTCCATCTCCCGCGCAGACATTTTTCCGTGTGCCACCGCAACCCGCGCTTCTGGCGCTGCCTCCCGTACGCGATCGAGTGCATCATCAATGGTGTGCACACGGTTTGAGACGTAGTAGACCTGACCTTTTCGCTCAAGCTCGGCACGGATAGCTGCTGAGACCAGATCGGGGTCGTATTCACCCACGTGAACCGTTACTGGCAGACGCCCAGGTGGCGGCGTCAAAATAAGCGACACATCGCGCACGCCAGACATCGCCATCTGCATAGTTCGCGGAATGGGTGTGGCGGAAAGCGTCAGGACGTCAATTTGCTCACGCAGGTTTTTGAGCTGCTCTTTGTGCTGCACACCAAAGCGTTGTTCCTCATCGATAATGACGAGTCCTAAGTTCTTTGGATTCACGTCGGCAGAGAGTAAGCGATGCGTGCCGATTAGCACATCAACCTCACCCGCCGCAAATGCTTCGAGCGTTTTTCGCTGTTTGGCAGGCGTTATAAAGCGTGACAAAACACTTACCCGCTGAGCAAAGGGGGTAAGCCGCTCATAGAATGTCTCAAAATGCTGCTGCGCCAAAATGGTAGTTGGGCACAAAACCATAACTTGACGCCCTTCATTGGCGCACTTAAAGGCTGCCCTTAGAGCCACCTCAGTCTTTCCAAAGCCAACATCTCCACAGAGCAAGCGATCCATCGGCTTGGAAGATTCCATATCAGCCTTGATATCAATGAGAGCAGAGCCTTGGTCAGGAGTTAGATCATACGAGAAGCTCTCTTCCATCTCTGCCTGCTCGGCTCCATCAGGCAAAAACGCATGACCCGTAACGCTTGAGCGCCGTGTGTAGAGGTCAACCAAGTCAAATGCCAAACGTTTTGCGCTTTTGCGCGCTTTTCCCGTGACTCGCGACCAGTCGGCTGTGTTGAGGCGCGTGAGGCGAGGCGAGCTGCCGTCTGGCCCAATATATCGAGTTATCCTGTCGAGTTGCTCAAGCGGAACATACAGTTTGTCTTGGCTCGCATATTCGAGCAGAAAGTAATCTCGCTCTCTACCTGCAACTTCTTGCCGAACAATATCGGCAAACAGTGCGATACCATGCGTTTCGTGGACAACATAGTCGCCCGGCTTGAATGGAAACGTCATCTTGGTGAGGTCTACCCGACGACGCCTTCTGTGACGAGCAAGACGCAAGGACAAATCGCCTACGGTCAGCACGGCAAGTCCCGCATCGGGAAAAATACTTCCTGCAGGAATTGCCACATCGGTAAAACTCACAACACCACGCTCGAGCGGATGTACACTACCCGTCGTTGTTTGCTCAGTCAGAGCGCCAGACGTTTGGTTTTCTGCTGCACCGGTGAGCGTCTCGACAAACGGGATGAGCTCATCGCTAAAGTTCATCTCAAGCTGACTGCGGGCCGAGCGCTCTGGCACAGCAAACAAAACAGCAAAGTTATCGGCGACAAGCTGTCGCATACGACCCAGCAACTTGCTATCTGACCCCGCAATTGAGGGTTGCTGTACTCTCAGCTCGATAGTTCCTTGCACACCCTTTTGCATCATGGATGCAAAAGACAGGCGCTGTTGCTTCCCAAAATCAAGGTCTCGAGGAGAGCAGTAGAGGCCTTCGAGCGTATTGCCTGAGCCAGCTGCTGCGACACTCAGTTCATCGTACGCTCGAATACAATCATCAAAAAGCGCGCGGGGCTCTGCTAGGCACACCAAGGTTTTTGAACTCATGTGCGCAAGCGGAAGCGATGTGCCTCCATAGAGCTCGGGCAAATAGCGCTCGAGCGTAGGAAAGGGACGCTCCGTACGTATGAGTTCAAGATCTGCTGCTACTTGGCTATCTTCTTGAGATTGCTCCCATAATGCACGCTCGGCGTGTGCTTTGGTTTTATCGGTAAGGGCAAGCTCTCGGCACGGCAGCACCTCGACACTCTCAAGCTCGCCAATGGTTTGTCCCGTTGAGGGCAGCATACGCCTCACACGGTCAATCTCATCTCCAAAAAACTCAATACGAACGGGAGAAGTTGCCTGAGCAGGAAACACATCAAGCGAATCTCCATGAACATGGAAACTGCCCGGCGCGTGTACGTCGGGGTTGTCTTCATAACCCATGGCAACCAAAAGAGCCGGTGCCTCGTCAAACGACAACTCGTCGCCTACCGCAAAGGTCGCTGAGGCGTAGTAGCCTGTTCCCACCGGAGGCACCATGCGAAGCAGCGACCGAGCGCTTGCCACCACAATGCATGGCTCGCCTGCAGCAAGACGCGAAATCGCTTGGCAGCGAGCTCCTATCACAGCATCATCTGGAAGGGTTTCTGCCCATGGAATATCGTTGCGTTCAGGGTAGCGACAAACCCGCTCCATCCCCAGCCAACCAGTGAGCGTTCTCCCTACCCTATCTGCAGTTTCTTCTCCCGATACCACATAGAGGCAGGGACGCGGATTGAGCGACCACATCGCAGCAAGCACCAGTGGACGCGCACTCTGAGCCACAGATAACGTAGCATCATTGCCAGCCCATAGCTCTTGGATTAACTGTTCAAACTGGTCTGATTGGCGCAGCTCATGGGCAACACGATCAATGAGCATAGAGACTAGCTTTCCTTCCTCAGGCAAAAATGGTCACTTGTGGGGTCAAGTTCTTTGTCGAGATAGATATCGCCCAAACGAACTTGAGGCCAGAACTTACATAAGAGCTCTCGCTCTTCAGCAGAAAAGACAGAAGAGCAGTCCTGAGCACAGCGTAGAGGGGCGTAGGGCACGGTTAGAACCAGCTGTCCTCGCTCAATGAGACTCAGGCAAAAACTCGCGAAAGACAGTTTATCAAGACCCTCGTAAAAACCACCGATTTCGATAAAGTCTGAACGGCGAAAACACATACCGCGCTCAAGAACAACCATGCAATCACGTGTGTGCAACGGCATCGTCATGTAACCCCGATTATCTGGAGAAAGTCCGCGCTCCGCAAAGCCAAGTGAACCGTCGGTGCGAAGGATGGCACCATGAGCAAGAATCAGCCCCTCACGGTCAAGAAGCATGGGGGCACACAGACCCACCTCTGCTCGTCTGAAGGGACCTGTGAGCTCTTCAATCCATCCATCTGCAAAGCCTGAACACGCCGCATCAAGCAGAATACAAAAATCACCGGTTGCTGCCTGTACCGCCTGATTTACGCACTGGCTGTGCGAAGCTCCACGCTCGCACACAACAAAGCGCGCATCAGCACTTTGTGCCACAGCCTTGAATTGCGCGGTTTGCCTGAAGCGCTGTGTTGCCACCACAAACTCAAGCGAGGCAGACTGGTCTGCCGTCACGCTCGCCCGCACCGTTTTGATGAGCTTTGCGAGCTGTTCTGGATTTTGTAGCTCAGCAATAATGCAGCTCACCTGCGGCGCTGTTTCGTAGGCCTCGTAGTGAACTCGATAGGAAAATGGAAATGCTCCCTCTCCAACCATTGCCGAGACACCCGTGCGGTCGAGATGAGCCTGCACCGCTAAACGCCCAGCTTCGAGTGCATACGGCTTGCTATCCCGATTGGTTGCCGTTGACTGAGCATGTTCGCGCCAGTGATAGAGCATGTCGTGAACGCATCGAATCTCACGTGCACACTCTGCAGCCTTGAAGGTCACATCGTAGTCTTGAGCGCCGGTCATCTCAGCACCTGTGCGCTCGGTTTGATCAATCACAAAACGACTCACCATAAGCATGTGGCAGATGTAGTTGTGAGTCATGAGCAAATCGATATTAAAGCCCGGTTTGTACTTGGGGCCAAAGAAGCGAAGCTCACCGTCAATCTCACCATAGATGTCTTCATTGCAAAAGAGAAGGTCTGTCTGGGGATGCTCACGAATTAGCTCAACATAGCGCTCAAGGGTGTCGCGCTCAATGAAGTCATCGTGATCGACAAAGGCAATGTAGTCTCCCTGAGCGGCCTCAATACCCACGTTGGTGTTCTCAGATATAGAGCAATTCGGTGCCTCAATAATGCTCAAGCGCTCATCGTTATAGCGACCGAGCAGCTCATCGCCTTCAGCCCAATCGCCACTCACGTTTACCAAAATGAGCTCAAACTTGGGATAGGTTTGTGCGAACACCGACTCCAGCATCTCTGACAAATAGGTGACAGGTGGTCGATAAACCGGAGTCACGATGCTTATGAGCGGGTCTGTATCTGCTGGCACAACTGCCTCAAAGCTCTGGGCACGGCGCTTGCACATGCGCTCATGATGGCTCATGTCATCTTGAGCATTTATACAAGGCGGTTCCTTGTGTGGAAGCTCTCTGTTGATTGCCGCCTCAAATACAGGACGATCAACCACACAGCGGAGCTTGAGAGGGCGTCCTTGCCCCTCAATGTGAACACGTAGGCGGGCATCAACAACAAAGGGTGGAAGCCATGTTTTGAGGAGCATATAACGATAGCGACCATCAGCCGTGATGTCATCTTGCATAAGAGCGACGTAGGCACTTTGACGCTTGAACCTGCCATGAATGAGATGGAATGTCACACGGCCATCATAAGAGGCTGGCACCCGGCATGAAAACCAGAGATTTGCGCCTTCATCAAGAAGCTCAACTCGCTCAAGAATCAGCTGGTAAGATGCACCTGTCTTTGTTGGCTGCCCTGCTTGTGGCGAAGTTTCATTGTGTTGTGTATGGTCTTGCACGCGGCTCGGCGTCATGCATGTCTCCCGTCTCGTCAGCCGCTTGAGCTGCGGCTTGTCGTAAGCACTATCATACACAAAGCGCGTCTTCAGCTTAAAGGGTGAGGCGAGTCACAGGCTAGAACATAGAGGGTGAGGCGAGTCACAGGCTCATATGACCGATGATGTTGTCAAGAGGCAAAAATAACCCAACCCACCTGGCCTAGATGGGTTGGGTCCTTCCGCTCCGACGCCCCAGCCCCAACGACGTTTTCCCAACGTCAAGCACTGTGAACAGTCTCATATT
>JAFUCQ010000119.1 GCA_017459605.1 Atopobiaceae bacterium | reverse complement strand
TGTTTACGTGCGGCTTAGTGCGCTCAAACTTCTCCTTGGCCATTGCCAAACCTCCTTTTGGAAACGGTATATCCTCGTTTTGAGTTTTCCGTTCCTTGCCTATGCCAAGCGGCTTTGTGCCGCAAGTTCCCAATGGTAGCGGTGACTGGATTCGAACCAGTGACGCCGCGGGTATGAACCGCGTGCTCTGACCAACTGAGCTACACCGCCATTCTTGAAATGGAGCCCGCGACCGGACTTGAACCGGTGGCCTCTTCGTTACCAACGAAGTGCTCTACCGACTGAGCTACACGGGCCTGGATGGTGGGGATGCCTGGACTCGAACCAGGGAACCCATAGGGAGCGGATTTACAGTCCGCCGCAGTTGCCGCTGTGCCACATCCCCATATCCATTTTTCAAGCTCTCTGCACGAGACATTTCGTGCGGGCGTTAGGATATTACGTTGAAGTTAACGCATTGTCAACGCAACACACGTAGCCGGGCGTAACTAAACACCATTCCTGCACAAAATCCCACGCGCAGCCCTCATATAGTCGGGGGAAATCCCCCGACCTGTGAGTGCTCTGGAGCCAGCAATGGGAATCGAACCCATAACCGCCGGATTACAAGGCCGGTGCTCTACCATTGAGCCATGCTGGCGCAAAGGAGATTCTAGCAGAGAAACGAGCGCTGTGTAGGCTCGTTTTGAGTTCGTTTAATGAATGTCTGGGATTCTCATGAGCAGCTAGGCGCGGCCGGCTTTTTTCGGGATTTCGTCATCATTTGGAAGCTTGCCATGGAACATCCAGCTGATCTGTTAAAAACTCCTGAAGCGTGCAAGAACCAGCTGCACTTCCTCCAACCACAATCCTCTGAGCCCGTGGATACTTAGAAAGAAACTTATTCATTCCCCCTTGGGCTTTCGTGCGACCACTCTTAACTTCGATGGCAAAAAGTAAATCACCTTGAGATACAACAAAGTCAACCTCATAAATTCCTTCTCGCCACCAACTGAGCTTGAGGCCATGTTGCACAGAGAGGCTGAGCAAATGTGCACCTACTACACTTTCGACAAGATGACCTTTGAGGTCTGAATCTCCGAGTAATAATGCGCTTGGCTTGTTTGTAACGGCTGTCATGAGACCTGTGTCATACACCAATAATCGTGGCGATGACTTTCTCATAGATATTGCATTCTCGCTGTATCGCTCAAGACCCGTCAGCATGCCAGCCTTATCAAGCAGGTTTAGGTAGTGAGCAAGCGTTGTGGTATTTCCCGCATCCTGCAACTGTCCGAGCATTTTTGTATAGGACAGTTCTTGAGCTGAAAATCGAGCACCCATTTCAAAGAGTGCTCTCATGAGTGCTGGCTTACGAACATCTTCATCTTCAAGTACATCTTTTGAGATGGTTGGCTCAATGATGGAGTCGCGCATATATGCACGCCAACGAGATTCATCATCCACAAAACGGGAGGCTCCTGGAAAACCACCATAAACAAGGTAGTTGTCCTCAGTAAATCCAAACGCATCATGACATTCTTCATAGCTCCAATGTGGAGAGTAAATGAGTTCAAAACGACCCTTGAGCGAGTCTTCTAAACCTCGTCGAAGGAGCATACTTGAAGAACCAGAAAGAACGATTTTAAGATTCACGTTGTTACGACGATCGGCATCCCAAAGTCCCTTTACTACATTAGGCCATCCCTTTATCTTTTGTATTTCATCGATAGCAAGGATAGTTGTTTGACCATGGCGTGATTGTAAGTTTCGAGCCTGCTGCCATTCGGTTTTAATCCAGTCTGGGGTGGGTGCCAGCTCATCATCTGCACTTACAAAATGCTTTGGTTGAGACAGCTTTTCAAGCGCCTGAGAGATCATCGTGCTCTTGCCCGTTTGTCTCGGGCCTACAACTACCTGTATAAGAGGATTATCAACCTCGCTTATTCGTTTTTGTATGGTAGCAACCTGCTCGCGCTCGTACATAGCTTCCAGCTCCCTATAGCAGACACTCATTCTTTCACTTGGGAATAATACACACTATTGAGTAATTTTACTCAATATACTGAGTAGTTTTACTCAATAGGATTCACAAGATTGTCATTCTGTTGAAGAGAACCTCGCCTAAGAGGACAAAAACCGTCGCTGTCTTAAGGACGTACTCCCTTTGAAAAGACACCTTGACAGACCCCCCTTATTCTTTTCATAGCTGAAAACAAGATTATGGAGTGGATTAAAGGGTGATACCAATGACTGAAGCTGAGATTCGAAATCTTCTCGAATACCTCAAAACAGCTCGCAGCCTCGAAACCGACTTGCTCAATCTCAATGAAATAATCTCTCATCAGACCAAAAATGTAATCTCGCTTCAACAGAAGCATTATCCGAACTTCTGTGAAAGCCCTGAATGGTCCAATCTCAAACCTAAGGAGCTGTTTCAAGTAGGCCACACGGGTGAAAACTTAGGAATGATAAGCGGTCTAATAATTGCCATTGTGCTCCTTATAGACTACTGGCCGCATGCGGTTGAGCGCTATGATTTTTGGAATTTACTAATAGGGTTTCCGATAACTGGGGTGGTTACTATTGGAATAGGAGTAGGCATTGGCTACATAATAGGCATCATGATAGGCAAAGCATTTGAACTACCGATTAACTCAAAAATCAAAGCTAAGGACAACAGGGATCTTAAGGCTGCGCATTACAAGTGGTCAGAAAACGACAAACGAATGCGCAACCGTGATACCAAGACAATTGGAGAGTTAAATAAGAACATAAGCGCTCTTAACAAGATGCAAGACTACACCAAAAGCTTACGTGATGAACATTACAAGGATGGTCCCATCTATCCCACATACCAAACACTTCCTGCTATATGTCAGCTATACGAGTACTTTGAATCAGGACTATGCACTGAGCTTGGAGATGCCTACAGACAGTACAGGACTGAGGAGCAAATGAACAGACTAATAGTCAATTCGGAGAGGGCTCTAGAGATTCTCGACAATATACGAACAAACCAACTCCTACTCTACAACGAACTCCGTCGTGTAAAAGAGAGCATTGATGTTGTCAACACGAAACTCGATGGCTGCATTAATCGTCTTGACTACATCTCGTACACGAACGAAATTACAGCCATTTATACACAACAAACAGCGCGAGCAACTCATTACTTAGCAGAGGTTGAGGCATATAAGAATCGTAACAACCTTCCCTTGAGTATCCGCACAATGGGGAACTAGCTGACAAGCGAGCCGCTGAAAAATAAAAAAGGAGGAAGCAAAAAGACATCGATGGTCACAAAACTGGCGCCTCGAAAACTTCTAGGTCAATTCTGGTCTAATAGAGGGACTCATATTCAAAACTGTCTTCCTGAGATGAGTTGTGGACTGAGAAGCTGATTGCCTCTTCTCCGACAAAACTACCGACTATAGAAAGCGTGGATAACGTTTGTGCAGGAATTGTAGTCCCTCATTTTCTATAGTCGGTAGTTTTTATTGGCAAAAGATTCCATCCAAGAGAGTATTCGGATAAAGAGAGTATTTGGGTATTTGTGCAGTTTGATTTTGCGCTTGAACTATCTTGCTCTCGCAGTGAAGCATTGATTCGCAGCTCTGACGTATAGCCGTGTCACACAAACAATCCGCAGCCTGACGTATAGCCTTGTCACACAAACAATCCGCAACGAAGCGAGGACGTTTGTGTGGCATGGCTATACGTCAGAGGTTCGAGGACGTTTGTGTGGCATGGCTATAGGTCTGAGACGCGAAGGTGTTTGTTATGAGCGGCCAAGTAGCTTATCCAGCTTTGCTCGCGTCTCGGGATCAAGACGGTCGCCTAAGGTCATGCGAGCATGGCTTCGTTCTTCTCGGGCTGCTTCAACATCATCGCGAACAATCTCGACATCTTGAGCAAGCAGAGCGCTTGACACACAGGTAACTGGAAGCCCACCAACTGTGGCACGAATCGTGTTGTCAGACGTCACCAGCAACAGTTCGCGCTCTTGACTCCGAGCCTTTGCCACAAGCCGTTCAATCTCGCTATCTGCGCTCAAGCCAGTGTGAGAAAAGATGAGTCGCACTCCCGCTTTGCTTTGCTCGGGGCGTTCTGTGTTGAGATTTCCTGCTGCATCAAATACGATGATGGGCTCGTAGCTGCCTTGGGCGTATGCTGCAACGTCGGCAACGAGGGCTTCTCGGGCGCGCTCAAAAGGGTCGTTTCCATAGGGAGAGCGCTCAGCCGGGGTGATATCGTCAATCAGCGCTTTGTAGCGCTCGCTCCCCCAGATAACGTTGTGTCCGTCGACCACAAGCAGTGGCAGCCTCACCTTAGCCATCTGACCTAACTCTCCTTGGAGCGCTGTATCGTGTTTCTCAGCCACTCGTAACACAAAACGGTGGCGGCCTGAGCTACATTGAGCGACTCGATTTTCCCTCGCTGCAATAGCTTGCACTCAAAGTCGCACGCCTGTCTCACGAGCTGTGAGATTCCCTGCTCTTCTGAGCCCATAACCAGCGCCAAGCGACCCTCGAGCGGAGCATCCCACGCCAGCTGTTCTGCATGCTCGGTAGCAGCGCCAACCCAAAAGCCCGCCTCTTTGAGCTCCTTCAGGGCGCTCGCAATGTTGGAGACCTGAGCTATGGGCACGTATGCGGCAGCTCCCGCACTGGTTTTGTAAGCACCAATACCCACTGAAGCCGCGCGGGCCTTGGCAATGACCACGCCAGCAGCACCGACCACCTCTGCACTTCTGATAATGGCACCAAGGTTACCCTCGTCTACCACATGGTCGAGGACTACTATCAGGGCGTCTCCCGTTCCAGCAGCGGCGATAAGCTCGGACAGGCTCGCATAGCTGATAGGTTCAAGCTCTGCCACAATGCCTTGGTGAGCAGACCTCAGCGACATGTCGTCAAGCATTTGGCGAGACACCAGCTCATAGGATAGCTCCCGTGCGTCAAGTTGCTCGAGGATGGGAGCCAAGTTTTCATCAGACCCACGCGCTACCAGTACCCGCTTAATGTGCGCACCCGATTCAAGCAACTCTGCCACGGCTCTGCGGCCTTCGACAAAGAGAGGCTGGGCTGCCTCGCTACGCTGGCTGCGCGAACGCTTGGTGCGCTGGCGATTCCGGTCGTGAGATATGCGCCGCTGGGCCTGCCGCCCACGTTTGTCTTGACTCGCGTCAGGAAGTCCGCGAGGAACAATTTTGTTCTTTGTTTTAGGCTTCATTTGCGCCTGTGGCTTAGGCTTAGTTTGCGCCTTTGGCTTGGGCTTCGTTTGCGCCTGTGGCTGAGGCCGCCTGCGACCTGTTGTGCCTGAACTGGCTGGCTTGTTAGATTTGCTGGGCATGACTCACACTCATCCCTACTCAGCAGATTTCAGACGAGGACCGGCTGCTGTATCTTCAACAACCAATCCAAGTGCAGTAATGCCATCGCGAATAGCATCAGCCGCAGACCAATCTTTGGATGCACGCGCATCAGAGCGCTTATCGAGCAAAAGCTGGGCTGCCTCATCGGCACTTTCACCAGTGTATCCGGTGAGCAATGCGGCAAGCTCAACCAACTCGGCAGGAAGCGCCGAGCTTTCCTGCTCCAGATTGATACCAAGAATCGCCAAAAGCTCACACACGAGCTCTGCTGCAGCACGAGCCAGCTCGGGATTGACGCTGTTACCCGTTGCATCAAGATAGCTATTGGCAGCACTCACCAAACCAAAGACCTCGGCAAGAGCGCCAGCCGTGTTAAAGTCATCATCCATCGAGGCAACAAAAGCACTCTTCGCCTGCTCAAGTGCCTGCTCAAGCGTCGCATCGTGATCAGTACTTTGCTCGGATGTTTGCTCGGCTGCCCAGCGTAAATTGCTCACAGCACCACGCAAACGCTCAAGGCTTCCCACCATGCCCTCAAGACGTTGGAACGAGAAATCGAGCGGAGAGCGATAGTGTGTTTGGAGCGCAAGCAGGCGGAGTGCCTCGGCAGGATAGCTGTCGAGTACCTCTTTGAGCGTGTAGAAATTACCCAAGCTCTTGGACATCTTGTCCTCATTGATGGTAAGCATGCCCGCGTGCATCCAGTAGTTTGCAAGCGGCTCATGCCACGCGCAGCTTGCCTGAGCGCTCTCGTTTTCGTGGTGAGGAAACACGAGGTCAGCGCCACCGCCGTGAATATCAATCGGGCATCCCAAGTAGTGATGAATCATCGCACAGCACTCGGTGTGCCAGCCAGGGCGTCCTTCTCCCCATGGGGATTTCCAGCTTGGCTCGCCCGGCTTTGCCGATTTCCAGAGGGCAAAGTCGAGTGGGTCGTGCTTGTCGGTATTCTCCTCAACGCGAGCACCAACGCGCAGGTCATCAACATTTCTGCCCGAAACAGTGCCATAGTTATGGCAGCTCCGTACCGAGAAATACACGTCGCCACCAACAACGTAGGCGCTGTCCTGCTCAATCAGCGACTCAATCATCTCGAGCATGGCATCGATCTCTTGGGTGGCTCGTGGTCGAATGGTTGGTTCTGCCACACCTAGGCGCGCCATCTGCTCGATAAAGGCATCGGAGTATTCCTCGGCTACCTCGGCTGCGCTGCGGCCCTCTTCATTGGCGCGATTGATGATTTTGTCGTCAACGTCGGTGAGGTTTTGCGCAAAGATTACCTCGTAGCCCTTGTGCTCAAGATAGCGCCGACTGACGTCAAACGACAAAAACGTGCGCGCGTTGCCTATGGGGATTTGGTCATAAACGGTAGGACCACACACATACATACGCACCTTGCCTTGCTCGATAGGCTCGAACTCCTGCTTTTTGTGCGTGCGTGTGTTGTAAATGAGCATAGTGTCTCCTTGTTTTGTCCGTTTTGGAGTTTTAGGACAGCTGTGACTTACACGATAATAACGCTCTCGGGCAGACAGAGCGCTTACTGGCCATCAACCAAACAAACTGCCCATGTCGCAATGCCCTCACCACGGCCCGTAAAGCCAAGCCCCTCGGTTGTAGTGGCCTTGAGGCCAACCGCATCTATCGACACACCCAGCGCATCTGCGATATTGGCCCGCATCTCGTCGCGATAGGGGCTGAGCTTTGGCGCCTGCGCTGCAATGGTTACGTCGACATCTACCGGAAAAAAGCCGTGCTCTCGAACGACGTGCACAACCGAGCGCAAGAGCTCAAGTGAGTCTGCGTCTTTGTAGGCAGGGTCGGTATCAGGAAAGAGTTTGCCGATATCTCCCAAGCGCGTAGCTCCCAGCAGCGCATCTGCCACGGCGTGCAAAACAACGTCGGCGTCTGAATGGCCGAGAAGTCCTCGCTCATACGGAATGGTCACGCCGCCCATGATGAGGGGGCGACCCTCAACGAGCTGGTGTACGTCAAAGCCGTGTCCAATTCTCATACTTACTCCTTACATCGTATGAAGCGCCGTTGTCGCAAGCTACACGGGCGCGTGATTGCGCAGGCAAAAGTCACGCCAACGTGCTACGACAGGTCCGTTGCGTCTAGCGACCGCAGGCGGCATCCACAATACGTGCCGATAAGATTGCCTCGATGACTACCAAGTCTTCAGGCACGGTCAGTTTGAGATTATCACGAGGAGACTCCACGCAGAGCACTCGTCCCCCATTTCGTTCAACCAAAGAGGCGTCGTCAGTGCCTTCGTAGCCTTCTCGCTTGGCACGCTCATACGCAGCCGAAAGGTCTGCCACGCGAAACACCTGAGGTGTTTGTACACACCAATAGAGCGATCGGTCTGGTGTCGCAACAACAAGCTGGTCTTCAACCAGCTTCAGCGTATCAACTGAAGGCTGCCCACAGATGGCACCCGCCAGCGACATATCCGAGCGAACCGCTCCTACGACGCGCTCAATCGTTTCGCAGGTGATGAGCGGTCGCGCACCGTCATGAATCGCAACGAAGGGAAGCTCGGCAGGAACTGCAGCAAGTCCGTTGTAGCACGAGTCTTGGCGCCGCTCTCCAGAAAGTGCAAAGCTCACAGGTGTTGTAGGGTTGATTGCTTCTGTGCACGCACGCTGTGTTGCCTCAAGGCGCTCCTCTGGGCACACAACCACGATATGAGCCACCGAGGGAGCTGCTTCAAACGCAAGCACCGACCAGCTCACCATAGGCAGGCCACAGACCTCAACGAGCTGTTTTCCTCCTGCGTGACCAAAGCGCGTACCGTCGCCACCAGCAACAATAACCGCACAGCAATCAGGCACAACCCCATCGTTGGCAATCCAACTCAAGACACAACTTGTCTCAGGGTTGAGTGAACTCATTCGCTCTTCCGCATCCTATGGAGACTATCAGCCACGATGCTGACGTTTCTAATTCCGAGCTCATCGAGTCTGTCGGGGTTCTCCTCAAGATCGTCAGCGAGGTTCTGCAAGTTGCCATACTCGTCAACAATCTTTTCTGCCATGCCATCGCGAACAACGGTAATGCGCGACAGAGTGCGAAGACCAAGTGCCTTGATAACGCTATCCTCACGCATGCCCTCATAGCCCAGAATCTGACCCACACGCTCGTGATTGCCTGCAAGTTCGCTTCCCATCTCGTGAAGCTTGGCTCGAATGACAGCGGCTGACTGCTCTGAAGAATCAACTGCGTAGTCGCGAATCATGAGCTCATAGATGTCATCCATGTCGCCCACCAGCTGATTGAGCTGCATATTCACGAGCTTACCTTCGCTGCCCAGCTGGTCTATGCAGTTCTCGAGCTCCTTGCGGGCAGCCATTAAAAGCTCAAAGTTTGCAAAGGTCGAGGTAATATCTGCCAAAGTTACGTGGTTTTCGAGCTCAAGGGTTGAGAGCCTGAGCAGCCCTCGGTCGAGATTATTACGCGAACTCTGAAGCGTCACCAAAACTTGGTTAACCGTCGACATAACCTCAGGAACGGTGCGCAACTGGTGTGCCCTGCCGTCCACATAGATATTGACAACTTGACGACGCTCAGACACTGAAATTACCACTGCTTTTGTTAGCAAACTCATGCGCGCTGCTGTGCGATGGCGCATGCCCGTCTCTGAGGTTGGAAGCGCAGGATCGGGATTGAGGTGATAGTTGGCGCGAAGAATCTGGTTGACGTCCTTGTCAATAACAATGGCGCCATCCATCTTTGAAAGCTCAAAGAGGCGATTGGCCGTAAAGGAAATATCGAGAATAAATCCGTCATTACCAGCGGCTATAACGCTGTCTGAATCGCCAATACAGATGAGCGCTCCGAGGTGTCCTGCAATAATCATGTCGAGTGCGCGCCTCAGGGAAGTTCCTGGAGCGCTCATGCGGATTGCAGCTGACATCCGTGAATGTGTGTCTTGGGCGATAGTCTTCTCGTCCATA
The DNA here is from genome assembly GCA_017459605.1 of Atopobiaceae bacterium. Classification (GTDB taxonomy): domain Bacteria; phylum Actinomycetota; class Coriobacteriia; order Coriobacteriales; family Atopobiaceae; genus RGIG4373. The sequence continues at coordinate 22,808 of JAFUCQ010000119.1, read as the reverse complement.
ATTATTCCTTCAATTGAGCAGCGGTTATGTTGTAGGACATACAACTGTGGTTGCATGTGCTTTCAGAGTAACATAGAGACCAGCTCAAACGACGCCTATTTCTATCTTATCTTTCAAGAGGCCATCGCAAGACAGCCTCTTGAACAGAATCAAAGCTTGTACCAACTACCAGTGTCCGATGTTATTCAGAGGCTGCTTGACCGCCCGTAGCCGAGCTTCCCAACTGGCGCGGCGCCTCCCAGTTCATGTCAAAACTCGGCGCTGTTGCCATGCTCTCGCGGCGACGCGGCAGAGGAACGACGCCTTCGCGCTTCTCGAAGCTGAGTTTCTCACCTGACTCATCCACGCCCACACCGATAATGTCACCGGTAGTCCAGCGGCCCTCAAGCAGCTGCTCGGCGATGGGATCTTCGATAAGCGTTTGGATGGCGCGGCGCAAGGGACGAGCACCGTATACGGCATCGGTTCCCTCTTTTGCCACAAGGTCGCGCGCCTCATCGTTGAGTTCAATGGACATGCCCTGCTCGAGCAAGCGTTCACGCAGATCGCTAATCATGAGGTCGACAATCTTTCTCAGCTGCTCACCGGTGAGCGACTTAAAGACCACAACCTCATCGATACGGTTCAAGAACTCTGGTCTAAAGAGCTTTTTGAGCTCGCTCATAACACGGCTGTTAATCTCTTTGTCAGACAGACCCTTATCGCCAGAACTCGAGAATCCCATGGGCGATGTCTGAGCAATTTCGCGAGCACCAATATTGCTCGTCATGATGATGACGGTATTGGAGAAGTCAACTTTGCGACCCTGACCATCGGTGAGACGACCCTCGTCAAGAATCTGCAGCAAGATGTTAAAGACGTCGGGGTGAGCCTTTTCTATCTCGTCAAACAACACGACCGAGTAGGGCTTGCGGCGCACTGCTTTGGTGAGCTCGCCACCCTCGTCATAACCAACATATCCGGGAGGTGCACCAACGAGTTTGGAGACGGCAAACTTCTCCATGAACTCACTCATGTCAAAGGAGATGAGTGCGTCTTCGCTGCCAAACAAGAACTCTGCCAGCGATTTTGCAAGTTCGGTTTTACCAACGCCAGAGGGACCCAAGAACACAAACGAACCGCCGGGTCTGCGCGGGTCTTTGAGCGGTGAGCGGCTACGGCGAATAGCCCTCGACACCGCAGAAACTGCCTCATCTTGTCCGATAACGCGCTCATGCAGCGCCTCTTCGCAGCGCAAGAGTTTGGACGCCTCGGCCTCAGTGAGGTTGGATACGGGAACACCTGTGATGGCGCTCACCACATCGGCGATGTCGTTCACGCCTACCGTCACAACATTCTTTGACAAGCGCTCACGCCACTGCTCCTCAAGCTCATCGCGCTTGGAGGTCAATTCTTTTTCTCGGTCGCGCAAACGTGCTGCCTGCTCAAACTCCTGAGCTTTTGCCGCAACTGACTTTTCTTCTCGGACACGGCTGAGCTCTTCGTCGACCTCGGCAATCTCAGGAGGAAGCACCATCTTGTGCACGCGGGTACGAGCTCCTGCCTCATCAATCACGTCGATTGCTTTGTCGGGCAAGTAACGGTCTTGAATGTAGCGATGTGACAGACTAGCTGCCGCATCGAGCGCATCATCGGTGTAGTGAACGCTGTGGTGCTTCTCGTAGTGGTCGCGCAGGCCTTCAAGAATCTTCACGGTATCTGCAAGCGACGGCTCAGAAATAAAGATTGGCTGGAAACGGCGCTCAAAGGCAGAGTCTTTCTCGATGTGCTTGCGGTATTCGTCTGCTGTCGTAGCACCGATAACCTGAATCTCACCACGCGACAGCGGTGGTTTGAGAATTGCCGCCGCATCAATAGAGCCCTCGGCAGAACCTGCGCCAATGAGGGTGTGAATTTCATCGATGAACAGGATGTCCTCATCTGAGTCGAGTACCTCGGCTACAACGCGCTTCATGCGCTCCTCAAACTCGCCGCGGTATTTGGAGCCCGCCACGATAGATGCCACATCAAGCGTCCAGATATGCTTTCCACGCAAAATATCGGGAACGTTTCCTGCAGCAACGAGTTGTGCCAAACCCTCGGCAATAGCGGTTTTACCAACGCCGGGATCACCCAAGATGAGTGGGTTGTTCTTTTGACGGCGTGCCAGCACCTGCATAACGCGCTCAATCTCGCTATCACGACCAACTACGGGGTCGAGCTTGTTGTCGATAGCCAGTTTGGTGAGGTCGCGCCCGTACTCTTTGAGCATGGACTCACCGTCATGGTTAGAACCACCGCTCATAGCAGGGCCAAAGCGAACCTCAGCCTTTGCGCGTGGTGCTGGGTCAGGGTTTTTCTCAATCATCTCATCGATGGCATTGCGAACAGCATCTCCCGAGACACCCATGCGTGACAGAGCTTCCATGGCAATGCCATTGCCCTCGCTCACAATACCAAGCAGCAGGTGCTCGGTCGAAATGTAGGTTTGCCCGTGACTCATAGCCTCACGAAATGCACTCTCGAGCACGCGCTTAGCGCGGGGTGTAAAGGGAATATGGCCACCCGGCACAGGTTCGCTTTCTTGCTTGGTGACTTCCTTGACGCAGCTCAGCGCTTCCTCGTAGCTTATCTCGAGGCTTTCAAGTGCTTGAGCGGCAATTCCTTCGCCCTCTTTGATGAGACCAAGCAACAGGTGCTCAGTTCCCACATACATCTGACCCAAATTGCGTGCCTCGTCTTGCGCTAACGACATAACCTGACGGGCACGGTCAGTAAACCTTTCAAACATGTACAGTCCCCTTTGCTCACAACTGAAAGAACACGTCTCACATAGATGCTGATAGAACAGTTATGTAGCAGGTCTGTACCCCGAAAGCAATCAGCGCAAACAGCGAAAGACTAATTGCGTGATTCAGGCCTCATGTGGGGGAAGAGCAACACATCGCGAATGGAGCCCTCGTCGCAGAACAACATGATCATGCGATCGATACCATAACCAATGCCACCTGTGGGAGGCATGCCGTATTCGAGCGCACGAATGTAGTCGTAGTCATACTCCATAGCTTCGTCGTCTCCGGCAGCTTTGGCAGCAACTTGGTCTGCAAAACGCGACTCTTGGTCGACCGGATCATTGAGCTCCGAGAAGGCATTGGCATATTCATGGCCGCAAATAACGAGCTCAAAGCGGTCGGTGAGACGATCATCATCACTCTTGCGCTTGGCAAGCGGAGACACTTCTACGGGGTAGTCGCACACAAAGGTTGGATCCACAATGGTCTTCTCGACAAGCTCGTCATAGAGCTCAAAGATGAGCTTGCCAGCACCCCATGACTCTGCCCACTCCAGCTCATACTTGTCGAGCACAGCGCGAAGCTCCTCTACAGGAGTGTCGAGGTTAACCTCCTGACCCACACACTCGCTCACCAGCTCACTCATGGGAGCCGAGCGCCACGGACTTGCAAGGTTGACGGTCTTGCCTTGGTATTCAACGGTGTCGCCCTTGCCAACAACCTGAGCACAGGCTTGGAAGAGTCCCTCAGTAAGCTGTTTCATGCCTTCAAGATCTGAATAGGCACAATACGCCTCCATCGAGGTAAACTCTGGGTTGTGGGTAAGGTCCATCCCCTCATTTCTAAACTGACGTCCCAGCTCAAATACGCGCTCCATACCGCCCACAATCAGGCGCTTTAAGTGGAGCTCAGTTGCAATACGCAAATAGCAGTCTTGATCAAGGGCGTTGAAGTGCGTGGTGAACGGACGTGCGTTGGCACCACCCAGTGTTTCTTGCAAGATAGGGGTCTCTACCTCAAGGTAGCCCTGCTCTTCCATGTAATGTCTCATGGCAGAGATAAGCTTTGAGCGCATCACAAAGCTTTGCTTAACCTCAGGATTCATGATGAGGTCAACGTAGCGTTGGCGATAGCGCACTTCTTTGTCGGTGAGGCCATGGAACTTCTCGGGCAAAGGACGCAGAGCCTTGGTAAGCAGCCTGAGCTCTGTTGGAGCAACCGAAAGCTGGCCGCGGCGTGTGCGCACCACCGGACCGGTTGCCTCAACAATGTCGCCCAGGTCGAGCTGAGATACGAGGCCAAAGTTCTCTTCTCCCAGGTCATTGATGCGGCAGAAAAGCTGAAGCTGGCCTGTCACATCTTCAATGACGATAAATGCCATCTTGCCCTGACGACGAAGCGCGCGGATGCGTCCTGCGACCGTACTAATGTCGGGGCTGTCCTCGCCGTCTTGGAGATCTGCATAGCGCTCCTCAAGCTCAGCGGCATGTGCTTTCACTGAGCTCTCAATGGGATAGGGATCGATTCCCGATTCAATCAGCTGACGACGACGCTCGCGACGTTGTGCGCGCTCATCTTGGGCTGCAGGAACGTGTTGGTCTTGGGAATCTTGTGCCATGATTTCTCCTCACATCAACGCCCCGCACTGAAGTATTGCAGTTGCGGGGCGCAATACACATTGTGTCTTGATTGGGCGTACGTTTCTCGTACGCAAGACAGCGCCTAATAGCTTTTCTGAGAAGCCCTAATAGCCTTGATGGTGTAGCTGCGGGTTTGTCCACTCGGCGTGACAAACTCAACCGTATCACCCACAAACTGGCCCGTTAGAGCCTGTCCCAAAGGAGACTCGTTTGAAATCTCTCCCGCAAGTGAATTGGTCTCAGTTGTACCAACAATAGTAAAGCTGCGAAGATTGCCCTTGCTATCCTCAACGTCAACCTCTGTATTGATTGAGACACCCTTTTCAGCAATGTCTGCATCGTCAAGCTCAGCCACGATAATGGCATCTGCAAGGATTGCTTTGAGCTCTTTGATTTTTGCCTCGTTGTTTGCCTGCTCTTCTTTAGCAGCGTCATACTCGGCGTTCTCAGAAAGGTCACCAAAGTCACGCGCCTCACGAATGCGCTCAACAATCTCGGCAGCCTTCTCGCCCTCACGCCATGCAAGCTCAGACTGAAGCTCTTCGTAGCCTTTTTGAGTTAGTTGTTTAGCCATAGGCTTTAGTCCCTCTCATCCTTATTTTATTGTTTCAATCTCAAACTGTAATACTCAAAGGGCACTAGTTGTTGCTGGCAAGCTCTGCTCCACACTTGCTGCAGAATGCAGAATCAGCAGGATTATTCGTACCACACTTGGTGCAGAAGACACCCTCGCTCTCAGGCTCTTTTGTCACAGCCTCAACAAAGTCTGCTGATGAGTAATCGCTCGAGCCATAATCGCTTGTTTCCTCAATGTCTGCATCAAGATCTTGAGCAGCCGACGCTACCTCGCCCTCGAGCTGCTCTTCATCTGACTCCATGCCCTCACGGACATTTTTCACGGTTTGTCCAAGCGACTTACCAAGCTTGGGAAGATTTTTGGGTCCAAAAATAATGAGAACAATGATGAGAATAATGGCAATCTCTGGTACTCCGAGGCCGGCAATCATGAAATTCCTCCAATAACGTCCGAAACGCAGGTTGCGCCCGTGTGACATCGAGTCACACATAAGCTCAGGATAGTATAGCCGAGCTTTTCATGCCGTCACAATATCAAAAGATAGATATCAGGTATTCAAATTCATCGCTGTGGTCTAAAACCTGCTCTCGAAGCATCTGAGCCACCGATGCGCGATCAATCCACGGGTTTGGATCGCGCACAATCATGCAAGCGTACTTAGCAATTCCAAAGATCTCCATAGCACGCAAACGCTCAGACTGTCGCTTCTCATCTGAGGTACCAAAATATGCCTGCATCAGCGGTTTCATGAGATTGCGCGCCGTTGTTGCATCGAGCGAAACGTACTTTTCGCAGCAGTCAGGATCGAGTGATGGAATGAGTTCGAGCGCCTGCCACGTGCCTGCCCAGTCAAGCAGAGGATGCCCAAAGCCCACTCCCTCCATGTCGATGAGCGTGAGCTGATTTGTGTGGTCGATGACATTTGCGGCATGCAAGTCTCCATGAAGAAAACTCATTGTTTGAGGAAGCGTCATATACAGCTTGCTCAATTGTTTTGCTTCTTTTCGCTCGAGAACTGCAAAATCCTTGTCTGCCAAGCGAAGGGCATAGTGTGCAAATACCTCACGCTGATCTTCAAAATCGTGGTGCCTCAGCTCAATGCTGTGAAGCTCGCGCATGAAACGACCGAGACGCCCAGCCACCGATTCGAGCTCTGTCTGTCCCGTCATGAGTTCTTGTGCCAACGTCATGCCGCTCAGGCGCTCAAACACTATTCCAAGACCAAAGTCGTCCTCTTCAAGGCTTACCAGCTCGAGAGGCTCTGCTGTCGGCACTGCAAGCCCATAGGCGCCTACCGCCCGCCGCCACTCGCGTACGACATTTTCTGCAGGATAGCTCTTGGGATATGCCTTGAGCAGGCTTGTATCGCTCAGTGCAAAGGTTGTAGCCGTTCCCCCAAAACCGAGCTGCTCGAGTCCTGTGATGCTCAGTTGTCGTGATGGAGCATCAAGCAAGTTACGCCTCATCATAGGTCTCCACTCCTTGCTCAGTTACTCGCGCAAAGAAATGCGGAGGTACTACGGGCTGCTCCTGAGAAATAACGATGGCCTGCGTGAGAAGCTCGGCAGCTTCATCAAGTTGTCGCTCATGGGAAGCATAGAGCGTGGCGATAGGATCTCCAGCTGCGACGTGGCTTCCTGTCTTGGCCTGCAAGACAATGCCCGCTGCGTAATCAATGCTCTCTTCCTTTGTCCTGCGCCCCGCACCAAGTTCAACTGAAGCTCTGCCACACAGCTCAGTGTCCATGGAGTAAATCCAACCATCGCTCGTTGCACTAACGACACGTTGTAGCTGTGGCTGAGCAAAGAGGCTCGTATCATGCAAGACACGCGTATCGCCACCCTGTGCTGCCACCATCTGCTCAAACTTTTCAAAAGCATGACCATTGTCAATCTGAGCTTGTGCGAGTCGCCGACATTCGGGCAGCTCATCTACCTCTGCGAGCACCAACATATTTGCAGCAAGCTCTACGCAAATACGGGTGAGGTCGGCAGGGCCTTTTCCTTTGAGCACATCGAGTGCCTCAATGACCTCAAGGGAGTTACCAATAGCCATGCCCAAGGGCTGGTCCATATCGGTAATGAGGGCTGCACACCTACGTCCAACCTGAGTACCAATGGCAACCATCTCTTGGGCAAGCTCAATAGCTGCCTCTGGCGTTTTCATAAAGGCGCCGCTACCGCATTTGACATCGAGCAAAATGCAGTCTGAGCCTGCAGCAATTTTCTTACTCATAATCGATGACGCAATGAGCGGCACGCTGTCCACGGTTGCAGTCACATCGCGCAGGGCATAGAGTTTTTTGTCAGCTGGAACAAGATTGGCACTCTGTCCAATAACAGCAATGCCAATCTCTCTCACAATTTCAAAGAAGCGCTCATTGGCAAGTTCAATGCTCAGTCCGGGAATTGATTCGAGCTTGTCGAGAGTACCTCCGGTATGGCCAAGACCGCGTCCGCTCATCTTTGCCACAGGTACCCCGCATGACGCAACAATGGGACCGCATACGAAAGTTGTCTTGTCGCCAACACCACCGGTGGAGTGCTTGTCTACGGTTGTTCCTGGAATTGCTGAGAGATCTATCATGTCGCCTGAAACGGCCATTTCCCACGTAAAACGGGCAGTTTCACGTGAGGTCATCCCTTGGTAAAAAATAGCCATACACAAAGCGGCAGCTTGATAGTCTGGAATTGAACCCTCCGAAAAACCTGCAACAAATTCTGTCAGCTCTTCTGGTGTGAGCTCTCGACCATCACGCTTGTGCTTGATAATGTCGTACATGCTCATACGAAACTACTCCTCGTGATGGGTTGCCGGATGAGGCATACCGAGGTTCTCGGGGCCAAAACCCTGTGGCAGCAATTCCTCAAGAAGATATGACTGTCCCTCGATGGGCTCTTTGCCAAGAATGACCCGGAAGCTGTGCTGGTCGCAGAACTCGCGCATGACTTGGCGGCAAATACCACAGGGGCTGCAAAACTCAGCAGCTGGTTTTCCGGCGGGACCTCCCACAACAGCTATTGCCTCAAAATCGTAAACTCCTTCACTCACCGCTTTGAAAAATGCTGTGCGCTCTGCACAGTTAGCTGGTCCGTACGCAGCATTTTCAATGTTGCAGCCGGTATAAATCTGACCATCTTTGGTGAGCAGCGCTGCCCCTACAGCAAAGCCAGAATAAGGAACGTATGCCATGGCGCGCGCCTCAAGTGCACGAGCAATCAGTGTTGCATCATTCATGTCAGATAATACCTCCTTAGGTGCAGCCGTTCAGCCACGCACGAGCGAGCGCTCTGCAATTGTAGTAGCTGCAGCTTTTGTGCTAACTGCAGTTTATCGGCTTCCCTTGATGTAGGGCACACCATCTGCCTTTGGCGCCGCTGAGCGGCCCACAAACAAAATGAGCACGATAATGGTCATCGCATAGGGAAGCATTGCCAAGATGGTACTGGGAACAGGGAACGACCCTCCGCCAAGAAGAATGGTGAGCGCCTGCGTACAACCAAAGAGCAGGCACGCCCCATAGGCTCCTTGTGGCGTCCACTTTCCAAAGATAACGGCTGCCAAAGCAATAAAGCCGTGTCCAGAAATAGCGGTTTGGGTGAACTGGGAGATGATGGCAATGGTCATTGATGCCCCGCCAAAGCCCGCAAAAACTCCGGACAAAATAACGCAGATGTAGCGTGTTTTGTACACGTTAATGCCCAAGGTATCAGCTGCTGCAGGATGCTCACCGACCGCTCGCACGCGCAGACCCCACTTAGTTTTGTAGAGAACAAACCAAACAGCCAAGGTAGCCACGAGCGCCAGCACGGTGGTGATGTTGAGATTGAGTCCCGCATACGCAGTTCCCGCAAAGGCTGACTCGCCAAAAATCTTGGGCAGCTTGGCAACAATAGGCGTCATAGCAGCACCATCAAACAAGCGGCGGCACACAAATAGGGCAATACCCGGAGCCAGCAGATTGATGGCAACGCCTGAGACCGTTTGGTCTGCAGCAAAACTCACCGATGCAACAGCATGGAGGAGTGCTACCAAACCGCCGCTCAAGCCTGCCACCAGAAAAGCAATCCACGGATTGTTAGTAAAGTAACTGGTTGCTGCACCTGCGATGGCTCCAATCACCATCATGCCTTCAATACCAATGTTGGTCACACCTGAACGCTCAGAAATGACGCCTCCCAAGGCTCCAAACACGAGCGGCGTGGAGTACATGAGCGTGATGCCGATGAGCAACAATAGATTCGTCAACATGCTATGCCTCCTGCTCAACGTTGTTTGACGCATCGGTGACAAGGTCTTCTGCGGCTTGCTCACGAGGCGTATCTCCCGTTGCAGAAGCTGCTTCTGCCGCAAGTAAGGCATCTGCCTTTGATGCGCGTCTCTTGTCAATCCAGTTGGCAAGAATGGGAGTAATGCCAGGTAGTGCCGTAAAGAAGACGATAGTACCAATCATGATGTTGATGATGTCAGAGGGAGCACCCATCACCTGCTGCACCGTCATGCCACCATAGAGAAGTCCCGCAAAAAGCAGGCTCGAAGGAATACAGCCCACCGTCGAGCAACCCGCGATAAAGGCAACTGACAGGCCGTTAAAACCGTAGCCTTCTTGGGCTGCCAAAAGCGTGATGGTATGCGGAGAAATGCCTGTGATGTTGAGGGCTCCGGCAAGACCGCAAATAGCACCCGAGATAAGCATGCAGGTAATGATACTGCGGTCAACATTGATACCCGAGAAGTGCGCCGCGTCTTTATTGTGACCAACGGCACGTAGCTTAAATCCCAGCTTGGTGCGGGCAAGCAAGATGCCAGCAAGAACCGCCACAATAGCCGCCACGATAAAGCCCATGTTGAGGTCTGTTTTGAGGAGTACCTCTTTGAGCCACGGAATGTTGTCGAGCGCAGCCATTCCCTCAGGAGACTTTTTCCAATTAGGAAGAATCATCGTGTAAGCACTTGGGTTGATGGGCAGCGCCGAGGTTGAATTGGGCTTATGGAAGGTGTTGGAACCCACCACAAAGTTGCAGAGGTACAGCATAATCCAGTTGGTCATAATTGAAGTAATAACCTCGTGGATGCCAAACTTTGCCTTGAGAAAGCCGATGAAGGCTCCCAGAAGAGCGCCTCCCAAAACGCCTGATAAAACCACGAGCGGAATCTCAATAATGGGCGGCAAATCCACCATAATGCCCACAATAGAGGAAAGAATCGTGCCCAAAATATACTGGCCTTCAGCGCCAATGTTAAAGAGGCCTGTTTGAAACGCAAAGGCTACTGCAACACCCGTAAGCAGAATTGGTGTTGCCTTGATAAAGACGTTTGCGATGTATTTGGGTTTTCCCAAAGCACCGCTAAATAAGGCTGCAAACGATGCCGCAGGATCGTAACCTGCTGCAGCCAAAACAACAGCCGCAACAGCAAAGCCAATGGCAATGGCCACAATGGCAGAAGCAATGGGTTTTCTCAGAAAGGATGTCACTGCTTTCACGCTGCACCACCTCCTGCCATAAGCAAACCAAGTTCGTCTTCTGTTACGCTTCCCTGCTCAAAGCTTCCAACGATTTGGCCGTGATAGATAACCGCGATGGTATCTGACACGTCCATAACCTCATCGAGTTCAAACGAGATGAGCAGGATTGCCGCACCCCTATCTCTTTGGGCAATGAGGGTTTTGTGAACAAATTCAATAGCGCCAACGTCAAGACCACGGGTTGGCTGAAATGCAATCAGCACATCAGGCACGTAGGACACCTGACGGGCAATGATGGCCTTTTGTTGGTTGCCTCCAGAAAGACCACTCATCCGCTCGTCTTCACAGCCCGACGGGCGAATATCATAGCGCTTGATGAGCTTGCTTGTGTGTGAGCGAATCTTGTCGTAATCGAGCATGATACCCGGGCCAAAGAGTTCTTCTCCATGGCGCTCGAGCACCGAGTTTTCTGCCACGCTAAACGGGAGGACCAAGCCCCACTTTTGACGGTCAGACGGAATAGTTACGAGGGAGTGGTCAAGCACGTTTCTGGGGCTTGTATTTTGAATCTCTTGTCCGCCAACCTTGATGGTTCCCGCATCCGCTTTGCATAGGCTCATGATGGCATCAACCAGTTCTTTTTGACCATTTCCGTCGATGCCTGCGATGCCTACAATCTCTCCCGACCGAACCTCAAGGTTGAGGCCTTTCACTTGCTCGATACCACGTTCGTCGGTTACCGTGAGGTCTTTAATCTCGAGCATGACGCCTTCAGGCTCTGCCCTGGTTTTTTCTACGGTGAGATTAACGTTGCGGCCTACCATCTTTGAGGCAAGCTCGGCTTCGCTTGTCTGAGAAACATCAACTGTTCCCATGTACTGACCACGACGAATGATGGAGCATTCGTCTGCAGAAGACATAATCTCTTTGAGCTTGTGCGTGATAATGATGATGGTTTTACCCTTGGATACGAGGTCGTGCATGATTTCAACGAGCTTCTCGATCTCTTGGGGAGTAAGAACGGCTGACGGCTCATCCAAGATAAGAATGTCTGCTCCGCGATAGAGCGCTTTGAGAATCTCTACGCGCTGTTGCATGCCTACCGTGATGTCTTCAATTTTGGCATCGGGATCAACCTCAAAACCAAACTCTTCAACGATGCGAAGGACATCCTCACGAGCTTTTTTCATGTCGAGAACACCAGCAGCAGAGCACACCTCATCTCCGAGGATGATATTCTCTGTCACGGTAAAGTTCTCAACGAGCATAAAGTGCTGGTGCACCATGCCAATACCGTATGAAATAGCATCGTTAGGGCCTCCGATTGAGACCTTCTCGCCATTGAGGTAAATGTCTCCCTCGTCTGCGTGATACAGGCCGTAAAGAATGTTCATGAGTGTGCTTTTGCCTGCGCCGTTTTCTCCAAGGATGGCGTGAACCGTCTGCTTTTTGACATCGAGATTCACGGCGTCGAGCGCCGTAAAGGAGCCAAATACCTTGGTAATGTCATGCATCTGAACAGCATACTCGGGGCTCACATCCAAAAGAGTCTCCTCCCTCGCGTTATGCCTGCTTATTCTCTCCAAAACAGAGAAGCACCCGCGTTTGGGTGCTTCTCATGAAGGTTAAAACCGTAGGCGCTCGCCTCAACCTACAGACGAGGTCATCTCAAGAGTACTAGAGAGAAGCAATGAAGGACTTGAGCTCGTCTGCGTTCTTAGGAACAACAATCTCGCCCTTCTTAATCTTCTCAACAACAGCGAGGGCGTCGTTGTAGACACCATCGGGGAGAAGGTCGTGAGTCTCTGCAATGCCCACAGCGTCTTCTGCAGCACCCAAAGTAACGTTTGTGCCACCCTCTTTTTCACCAGAGATGAGCTGCTGCGAGATTTGGTAAATTGCTTGGTCAACACGCTTGAGTGCTGAGGTGATAACGGCCTTGGGTGCGAGGTGTGCCTGGTCTTGGTCAACACCGATAGCATAGACGCCAGCCTCGTCGCACGCCTCAATCATACCCGTGCCCGTGCCGCCTGCTGCATGGTAGAGAACGTCGCAGCCATCAGCAATCTGCGACTGGGCAATTGCCTTGCCCTTAGCAGCGTCGCCGAACGACTCAGCCCACTGGCCTTCATAGGTAACCGACAGGCCCTGCTCTTTGTTGGCATACTCAATACCTGCATAGTAGCCCTGCTCAAAGGCCTGCATAATCTCTGAATCGATGCCACCCACAAAGCCAACTTTACCCGAGGTGGTCATACGAGCTGCAACGTAGCCAACAGCAAAGGAGCATTCTTCCTGCTTAAAGGCAACGCCCGTGAGGTTGGAGGGGTTATTCTCATAGATGTTGTCGATAATGGCGAATTTTACATCTGGATTTGAATTAGCTGCATTTTCAACTGCTTCACCCATAGCAAAGCCAACGCCCCAGATGAGGTCTGAGCCGTCGTCAACTGCTTTGTCGAGGTTTGTCATGTAGTCGGAATCTTGCTTGGACTCGATATAGCTTACGTCCCAGCCAAGGTCTGAGCCGAGTTGCTGCATACCCTTCCACGAAAGCTCGTTGAAGGACTGGTCGTTGACACCGCCGGTATCGGTAATCATCGTTACCTTCTTGGTGCCCTCAGCCGCAGACCCCGAAGCAGAAGCTTCTGTGCTCCCACCAGTTGCAGCTCCACCACCACAAGCGGCAAGACTTGCAAGTGTTGCTGCTCCCATGGTGCCTGCAAAAGCACGGCGGCTCAGCTTGATGTTCAAATCCATGTTTTTCTCCTATCATATGGCCCAAAGCTTATGAACAGCCCTCCGAGCTATCTGGCTTTGTGGCTACCAACAGCGTCTCCATTATACCAGCTCATATACAGGTTGTGAGCTTCAGTGCCACTTCCATCATCTCAGTGAAGCTATTTTGGCGCTCTTCGGCAGGCAGGCTTTCTCCACGCATGGGAATGTCCGAAATGGTAAAGATACCGAGTGCTTTTTTGTGAGCAGCTGCTGCATTCATATAGAGTCCAGCAGACTCCATCTCAACCGCCAAGCATCCCATGTCAGCCCAGCGCTGGTGCCAGTCCTCGGGGCAATAAAACACATCGCTCGACACGATATTGCCTACACGAGCCCGCACACCGAGTTCTTCTGCTGCCTCTACAGCACCACGAATCAGACCAAAGTCTCCTATGGGAGCATAGGTGCCCGGTAGGTCAAACTGGCAAGCAAAGTTAGAGTCGGTGCAAGCAGCTTGAGCAATGATGACGTCTCTCAACTGTACGTCTGGGCCAAGCCCTCCCGCAGTTCCTATGCGGATAATCACGTCAACATCGTAGTGGTTGAAAAGCTCCCATGAGTAAATGCCAATTGAGGGAATACCCATGCCCGATCCCATGACAGACACGCTGCGTCCTTCATAGCTGCCCGTGAAGCCAAACATGTTACGAACCATGTTGAACTGTTGAACATCCTCAAGGAAATTGTCCGCCACATACTTTGCCCTCAGCGGATCTCCCGGCATGAGAACAACGTCAGCGATTTGTCCATGCTCTGCCGTGTTATGTGGTGTTGCCATTGTCTACCTCCTGTGTTTATGGCCTCTATCGTGCTGAAAGCACCAACGTGTACGTGTTTTGGCCTGCGTTGTTATAGTGTTGTTATGCCTCTACAATCTTGCTCAGATGCGATGTGCCATGCTCCAAAAGCGGGGCATCAAGGTAATCGAGAATGGTCTGAGCAACATCGGTAAAATCGGGAAGTGTTCCCAAGTCCACCCCTGCTCGCACCCGCGGACCTGCAATGACCCACGGCACATACTCGCGAGAGTGGTCGGTTGATGGGGTCACGGGGTCACATCCGTGATCTGCGCAGAGCATGAGCAGGTCATCATCACGAAGCTTGGGCAAAATCTCATTGAGTTTCTCGTCAAAATACGAGATGGCATTTGCGTAGCCGTCGACGTCGTTTCGGTGGCCATAGATTGAATCAGTGTCAACGAGGTTGGTAAAGCACAGGCCCTCGAAGTCGCGGTCCATCCACGCGATGGTTTTTTCAATACCGTCGGGGTTATCGACAGTAAAGACGTGGTCGGTCATGCCACGATGGGCAAAGATGTCCCAGATTTTTCCTACCGCAAGCACGTCTTTTCCTTGCTCCTTTAAGACGTCGAGCATAGTGGTTCCCGTGGGCTCAAGTGAAAAATCATGACGGCGACTGGTGCGCTCGTAGTTTGGCCACTCACCCTCAAAGGGACGTGCAATCACGCGTCCCACGCCGTGCGGACCTGTGAGAATTGCTCGGGCTATGCGGCAGTATTCATAGAGCTGCTCGGGGTCAATGAGTGACTCATGGGCGGCAATTTGAAAGACGCTGTCTGCCGAGGTATAGACAATGAGTTTGCCTGTCTCGAGATGCTCGCGGCCAAAGTCGCGAATAACGTCGGTTCCCGAATAGGGCTTATTACAGAGCACGCCTCGTCCGGTTTTCTCTTCAAAGGCTTGGATAATCTCGGGTGGAAAACCATCGGGATAGGTTGGAAAGCGCGACGGCGATATGACTCCTGCCATCTCCCAGTGGCCTGCCGTCGTATCTTTTCCCTTGCTTGCTTCGGTCAGTCGGGCAAACGCACCTTGGGGGTCTGCCACAGGTGCAAGCGAGGTTTCATAGGGCGAGTTGAGCGCTCCTTCGATATTGAGAAGTCCCAGGCGTGTCATGTTGGGGATATGAAACTTGGAGCTCGTACCACAGGCACATAGAGTATTGCTCCCCTCGTCTCCCCACTCAGATGCATCGGGTGCCTCGCCTATACCAAAGCTATCGAGCACTATCAAAAAGACGCGCTTTGCCATACGCATCATCTCCTCATGTTGTATCGCGTTGCTCATCCAACCATCATAGCGAAGTCAGGGTTGTCTGCATCCGCTCGGGGGCCTTGAGCCGGTTGAAAGGTTCTTTGTTGTACTTGGGCCTACATCTTGTTCGAATCAGCATTGAAAGGACAGCGGAAGGGCTATACTCAGCCCTGATTGTGCCCAGAGTTAACAGGCGCGAGATTGTCTCGTAGTCGCCATGTTGCCATGAGATGCTTAAGGGGGAGTTGCTGTGTTTGGTGGGCGACCACAGGTGGTGGTTGTTGGCGGCGCCAACATGGACATATGCGGCAGAGCTACAAACAGTTTGCTTGCTTATGACTCCAATCTTGGGTTGGTACGCACAACGCACGGTGGCGTTGGAAGAAACATCAGCCACAACCTTGCTTTGCTTGGTGTCACTGTGTCGCTTATTGCTCCTTTTGGAGATGACCGCGCTGGAAAAGAACTCATGGACGGCTGTCACAAGCTCGGTATTGATACAAGCGCTTCTGTTGTGGTTGAAGGAGCCGCGAGCTCAAGCTATCTGTTTATCACCGATGCAGCGGGAGAGATGCAGCTCGCCATCAATGACATGGCTATTCTTGATGAGCTGACCGACGCAAGGCTGGCAGAGCGCCTTGAGCTTATGAACTCGGCAGACATTGTTGTTCTTGATGCCAACTTGTCTGAGGCGACGCTTGAGTGGCTTGCCGCACATATCACCGCTCCGATTTTTTCTGACCCCATATCTTGTGCAAAAGCAGCACGTCTCAAGGCTGTTTTGCCTCACATTCATACCCTCAAGCCCAACGCTTACGAGCTTGAAACCCTGAGCAACAAGCCAGCGCGTGAACTGCCAGATGTAAAACAGGCAAGCACATCTTTGCTCAAGCGCGGTGTTAAGCGACTCTTTGTCTCCCGTGGAGAGCAGGGGCTTTTTGTAGCAGACAACACGCAAGAGCTCGTTTTGCAGCCAGCAAGCTCAGAAGTTGTGTCAACCACAGGCGCGGGTGATGCCATGATGGCAGCACTCATTTGGGCAGAACTTCAAGGTGCCAATCTTGAACAAGCAGCTCGTCTGGGCATGGCTGCCGCTGAGCTGTGCTCGCGATCAGAATATACCGTCAATCCACAGATGAGCGCAACCGCACTCATCTCGCACATGGGCGAGCATACCGCTCGGTTGATAGAAGAAAGGACATAACATGAACGAATATCTCGACATCTCTCCTGAGGTACAAGCAGCGCTTGCAGAAAACCGCCCCGTCGTAGCGCTTGAGTCGACCATCATTTCTCACGGTATGCCCTATCCGCAAAACGTCGAAACCGCACTGCAGGTAGAGCAAATCGTACGTGAACAGGGAGCAGTACCCGCAACCATCGCCATCATTGGCGGTCGCCTGCGCGCGGGCCTTACCCCCGAGGAGATAGACTATCTGGGCAAGCGTGGCCGCGCGGTTGCTAAGGTGTCTCGCCGAGACATGCCACTCATTGTGTCACGGGGACAAGACGGCGCCACAACCGTAGCTTCTACCATGATTATTGCCGCTCTCGCTGGTATCAAGGTCTTTGCAACGGGCGGCATAGGTGGCGTTCATCGTGGAGCAGAAACCACCATGGACATCTCAGCCGACCTCGAAGAGCTCGCCCAAACACCTGTCATTGTGGTGTGTGCCGGTGCCAAATCTATTCTCGATTTGGGGCTCACGCTTGAGTATCTGGAGACCAAGGGCGTCCCCGTTTTGGGCTATGGCACTGATGAATTGCCTGCTTTCTATACACGTACCAGTGGCTTTTCTGTTGACACTCGCGTGGATAGTCCCCAAGAGATTGCCTCGATGTTTGCAGCGAAACAAGGTATGCAGCTTGCTGGGGGCATGCTGGTGACAAATCCCATCCCTGAAGAGTTTTCCATGGATAAGGCCATTATCGACAAGGCTATTGATGAGGCTTTGGCAGAGGCTGCCGAGCAGGGCATTCATGGTAAGGAGACCACCCCGTTTTTGCTTGCCCGTATTGCCGAGATTACCGGCGGTGATTCTCTTGGCTCTAACATACAACTTGTCTTTAATAATGTTGCGCTTGGAGCACAGATTGCCAGCGAGCTTTGCCATACGAGCAGTGCCTCATAGCAAGCTCGATGTAGCAAGCTCGATGTAGCAAGCTCGATGCCCGCCTAAATCTGCCGTTTTATTGACTAAAAGGAGTTCGATGAGCCAGCAACAGAGGCGCCTGTCTTTAGAGGAGTCTGCGCGTCGGGAACGAATCAGCAAACGCCGAGAAGCCCCCTCACACGCTCAGTTCTTTGCCCTGCTCAATCTGGGATTGTTCTTAACTGCTTTGGGCATTGTATTCTTCAAGGCGCCGAATCATTTTGCTTTGGGCGGCACATCAGGCATATCCATTATCCTCTCGAGCATATTTCCCCAGCTCAATGTTGGATATGCCATGTGGGCTGTCAATGCGGTGCTGGTTGTTCTTGGGATTATTGGGCTCGACCGAAACACCATGGGGTGGACGATTTTCTCGTCATTTGCCCTATCTGCCTATGTCACGTTGTTGGGTTTTGTTTTTCCGCTGGTTGAGCCACTCACCTCAGATACGCTGCTCGAACTCATCTTTGCCGTGATGCTTCCCGCCATAGGCAGTGCCATCGTGTTCAACATTGGGGCTTCTACCGGAGGTACCGACATCTTGGCTATGCTGCTCAAGCGCCACAGCTCACTGCAGATTGGCTGGGCGCTTTTGGTGAGCGATGCCGCCATAGTGGGAATTGCAGCTGTGCTCTTTGGCCCGCGCACGGGTTTGTACTGCATTTTGGGACTGCTTGCCAAGACGCTCGTTGTAGACAGCTTTATCGAAGGCATCAACAACAAAAAGGTTTGCACGATTCTCTCGACAAAACCTGACGACGTCGTAGAGTTTATTATCAACGACCTCAACCGCAGCGCCTCGCTCCACACAGAACAA
Source organism: Atopobiaceae bacterium (assembly GCA_017459605.1). Lineage (GTDB taxonomy): Bacteria > Actinomycetota > Coriobacteriia > Coriobacteriales > Atopobiaceae > RGIG4373. The sequence continues at coordinate 4,548 of JAFUCQ010000119.1, read as the reverse complement.
GGTGCGTATTCAGGTAAGGACTACACAGCGCTTGTCTCGGTGCTCAACCGAAGAGAGGCCGCGAAACTCCGTGATTATCTCAGAAAGACCGACCCACACGCGTTTATCACTATCGTGAACAGCTCTGAGATTATTGGCAAGGGTTTTCGCTCTGCGTAAGCACAGTTGAGACCACTCGTGATTCCATGTACGAACGGAGCACCTCTTGTAGCTTTGGCGGAGCCATTCAAGGATGACCGTGTTTCCATGTACGTACGAAGCACCTTCAAACACTCGTTCATCACCCGATGCCACAAGGGCTAACTCACCACTACTTCGCCAAAACCACAACCACGCGCAAGACGCGCCAACTCATCCATTCGCTCGTCGCTCGGCGAGCTTGCGTGCTCAAGTACACCCCTGACGCCAAAGTTTCTAAAGCGGATGAGCTTGATGCGCGCAGTAGCACAGCTGTCTTTGAGAGCCGCGGCGCTTTGTTCAATGATGGTCTCGGGGTCATTCCAGCCTTCGACTACCACAACCCGCAGCTCTTCGAGCTTGTGAGCGTGCTGTAGCCATACGAGATTTGCCTTGACCTGCTCGTTTGAAACGCCCGTGAGTTGCTGGTGCAGCTGCTTGTCCCATGCTTTGACATCAAGCATCACGCCGTCGCACGCATCCATGAGCTCAGGCATGGACGAAAAATCCGCCATGCCGTTTGAGTCCATAAGCGTTGTCAGTCCTGCTTCATGACAGAGCTCAAACAACTCGCGCACAAACTCGGGCCACAAGCTGCACTCCCCTCCCGAAACCGTGACGCCTCTGATGAAGGGTTGATAGGAACTCACCAGCTGAAAGACCTCCTCAGCACTCATCTCTTGCGTCTTGGGAGTAGCATGGTGAGTGCAGGTTTTTATGCAGGCGTCACAGTCGATGCAAAGCTCAGAAGCCCACAACACCTTGCCGCTCGACATACTGAGCGCTCCCGTTGGGCAAGGCAGAACACATTTTCCGCAATTGATGCAGCTTCGTTGCGTCTCAGGATTGTGGCAATATGCGCAAGCCATGTTGCAGCCCTGAAGAAAGACCGAGCAACGAGCACCCGGTCCGTCAACCATGCTAAACGGGATTATCTTGTTGATGAGGGCACACATGGTGACAACCTGTCGCTTAACGAAAGCTCGCTCGAATCTGCTCGACTCAGTTTGGTCGAGACACATCCGTAAGCGCTACGCCAGAATCATCTCGCCCATGCGGACTTTTCTGTCTGCAAGCGCATTGGCACGCCAGTTTCCCTCGCCATCGTGACTTGTATCGGCAAGCACTGCCTCACCACAAGCGTATTTTTCCATCTCAGAGCGCTTTACCAAAAAGCCCGTGATGCGCACAAGATCGGAATCACTTGCATAGAACGAGAGGTACTTGTCATCAAGGGCAAAGGCGCCTTTGACAACGTCGAGCAGGGCATCGGGGTTTTGTGATGCCGTCGGCTCAACGGGGAAGATGTCCGAAACACCTGCTGTAAAGAAGCGATGCATGCGAGCGCTGTGACGCAGATGGTCAAAGAAAAGCTCAGGCTCCTCGCCTACCCGAATACGAACGCCGGGTGTTGACTCCAGCTGATCGCCAAAGCCAGCCTGTGCATGGAGCATAAAGCGCCCGTTGCCAATCTCAGAATACACTGCGTCAAAGGCATTTACCTGCTCAGACACCTTTTGCATAATGACATCAGCAAGCTCATTGGCCTCGTCGTCAGAACCGTACACATGCCCCGGACCCAACAGGCGCTCAACACACTCATGCATGCCAATAACACCAAACATGCCGCAAAAACGCTCGCGTTCAATGAGGCCCTCGCGTACCAAAAACGAGCTCTGGAAGAAATTGGACTCCTCCACCAAGAAGCGAATACGAGCGTTCATATACTCAAGCAGCGCCCCACACGCCTCGGGAATGAGTTCGTTTAAGAAGTGCTCGGTGCTCGTTGCCATGCTCGCCAAGTTTTGAAGCTTCACTCGGTCAAGGCAGTAGGCGCCACCACGCAACGGCAGCACGTTGTAGCACGAAACAATTGTGTATCCGTCGCGATAGCTCTCCTCGGGTTTGGCGTAGATGTCGCGAAGGAGGCGGTCGTTTGCATACGCGGGGTTGGCGCATGCGGTTGAGGTTGTCAATGCGAGACGCATGAACTTATCATCGGTGATTGCTGGGTCGTACTTGAGCGTAAAGTTGGGAACAGCGTTTTGAACCTCGGCATCTACCTCAAGCAAAAGCCTGCCAGCGCGGGTGGGCTCTGGGCCAATGTTTGCGTGACAATACCCGCTTGCCACCGTCCGATCGATGAAGTTCAAAAAACGACGCAGACGGGGGCGCACCTCATCGTCGTCCATGTTGGTGATGAAGGGGTCGATAATGCGGTCGAGCTGCCCGCAATAGACGGGGCGTCCCGTTACGCTGGGAATGTTTTCATAGAGGATTTCGAGGTTCACGAGCAAATCATCAAGGCTATCTGGCGCATCGAGGCGCAAGAAATCGCTTCCTTGGCGTGCAAAACGCTCAAAGTCAGCGCAAATATAACGGGCTCGATAAGGAGCATTGCCCTCGTGCATATCACACAAAGCATCAGCCTCAAAGAAGCGATCAAACTCAGGTGTTGTCTGGATGGGATGCTCGCAGTTCTCTGCAGCTTGAGCTAGATGGATGAGCTTTTGCTGATAGGTAAGATTTGAAGCGGTGATGATGTCCATAAATTCACTCATCAGGTACTCCTTTAGGTATATCAGGTCTCAAGTCTCGAAACTCTATGTGCTCGATTCGCGCTCGTTCAGCCCACCAGCTCTGTCGCCCTCGTTCAGCCCACCAGCTCTGTCACGCTCGCTCAAGCCTAAAAGCTGTGAGCAGATGCTCAAGTCATCACGTATATCCTGCGTTTTCACTGCTGGTGTCTCACTCGCAGCAGCACTGGCTTTCTTGCGGTCTTTTACCTTGTAGAGCTCTCGGTCTGCTGCCTGCAGCATGTCCCACGTTCTCATCTTTGGCCGAGGTACCACATTGCAAACACCCGCACTAAACTCAACTTGTGTGTGCTGATACAAGCCCGCTAAGGCCTCTTTTATCTCGTCATCAGTCATTCCTTCACATATGAGGAGAAACTCATCCCCTCCATAGCGTGAGCAAAACACACGACTATCACGCATAAGAAACGCTAAGGCATCTGCCATCTCAACCAAAAGCCGGTCTCCTGCTTGGTGCCCATAAAGGTCATTGCAAATCTTCAAGCCGTCAAGGTCGATAATGCAGAGTCCAATTCTTTGTTGCTCAGCATATGCGCGCTCAAAAGCCTCGATGAGCACGTGATCTGCTGCATGACGATTAGCAAGTCCAGTTAATGCATCCGTACCTGCGTTTTTTACGATCTCTTCGCTCTTGCGCTGCAGGCCGCTTTGCTGAATATACAGTTCATTAGCTATGTTGATAAGCTCTCGAGCGTAGTGGCTTTCTTGAGCCTTTTTTGTGCGACCACGCTCAAGAATCCTATCTTGTTCGAGATAGCTCTCGAGCAGCTCATCATGCCTGTTGGTTGCTTTGTAGTAGGCAATCTTTGCCCTGATAATCATACATTGCACGTCATAGGCATCATCTGGCAGACGACGCTTAGATATGATGTCTATCAGCTGCTGGGCAGACTCGAAAGCCTGTGCCTCCATCAGCTCATCAATGAGCTTGCACGCACTTGGTATGTAGGCTGCTGGTTGTGCCACATGATCAAACAGCTCACTAATTTCTTGGATATCACGGGACACATGTTCAAACTGACCCTGATGAACTGCCATGCGCGTGCTCACCAGCATATAATCTACGCGCGTTTCAGCCTTGAGTTTATCGACATTCGCATCGACAAAATCACGAACCCAGTCAAAGTTTTCTTGTGCCGCGTCAACGCGACCCAAACCAAAGTTGGCGTACACAATGTTGAGGCGACAACTCACCACATTGTTGTAGTAATGGGCATGTGAGCTGTCTTGCTCGATACCTCGATGGGCTGGCTCAAAAGCTTCAAGCGCTGCTTCATAAGCGCCAATCTTATTAAGAACACCGCCCATGTTATCCAACAACACGGCTGCAGGTGCATCTTTTCCTTGCTCAATATCAATGTCATAGGCTTGCTGCAAATTGTGGTAAGCAAGGTCGTACATGCCCTTGTTTATGGCATCCACCGCTATGAGATAAAAAACGCTGCTGACAGCTCCTTTGTCCTCACAGTCAAACAACACGTCGGCAGCTGCACGCAAGTCTTTGAGATAGGCAGCATAGTCTCCCCGCATGAAATACTCTGCAAACGCAAGTGAGTGATAGCAAAAACCCAGTAATTCTTTGTCGTCCATCTCAAGAGCTCGCTCTTTGAGCTGTTCCAACACGTCAAAATTGCGCATATCAAACTCGCTCAAAAAGCGAGCATGCTCTTCATACAACGCTTGGATGTCTGGACTGTAGCGGGTAATATCCATGGTCACTTATTTCGTTTCTTCTCGTACAGAATTTCATCTGCTTTCATGAAGAAATCCCATG
>JAFUCQ010000118.1 GCA_017459605.1 Atopobiaceae bacterium | reverse complement strand
GAAACATCGAACTCGATGATGAGAGAAAAGCTGCCATGGCTTCAAACCTCATGGTGGTACTCTGTGGTGAGAGCGAAGCTCAGCCTGTCCTCAACACAGGAACTCTCTATAACTGATCCTCAGCTTAGGTGTGGAGTGTTACGTCGCCATGGCAAAGCGAAAACAATATCCGCTGCGTATTGACCCTGATATCTGGGATGCTCTTGAAAAATGGGCTTCAGATGAGATGCGCAGTGCAAACGGGCAGATTGAGTATCTGCTGAGGCAAGCTTTGAAAAAGGCGGGTCGTCTACCGAGTGACTCCGGCAACAAAAAGTCAGACAACTCAAACGAGTAATGCGCGCAACCTCAAAAACAGTGAACCGCAGCTCCTCGTCTCAGGCGTTTTCGGGACAAGATGTGAGCTGCGGTTCTGTACATCGGGGGCTCGGTAGGGCTGCGTTGGGCAGTGCGGGGCTGCGTAGGGCTCGATAGGCTGCGTTGGGCTCGGTAGGGCGGTGCATTTATGCTCTGTGAGTAACTCACAGGCAACTGTTATCTCTGAGCATCAAAGGGTATCATCACAAAAAACAAAGTCGACTCACAGGAAATGATGATGCAAACGGTTGAATGTGAAAAGTATGCTGTCCAAGGCATGAGCTGTGCGGCCTGCAGTGCTCGTGTTGAGCGAGCAGTATCTGAGCTCGAGGGTGTCCGTGAGGTATCGGTCAACCTCCTCACCAATTCGATGACGGTAAGCTATGACGAGAGTCTCTCGAGCGCCGACATCACCCAAGCGGTTACCAATGCAGGATACGGAGCAAGCCTTGCAGACAGCTCATCTACACGCTCTCAGGCAAGCTCAGCAGAAGCGCTCCAAGATACAGAAACCCCCCGGATTATCAGGCGTCTTGTTGCTTCTCTTGTTTTGCTCGTGCCGCTCATGTATCTAAGCATGGGACACGTTATGTGGGACTGGCCCGTGCCTGCTGTCTTGGCATCGAATCCCTTGGCTATCGGGCTCATTGAGCTAATCCTGTCAAGCGCAATTATGGTTATCAACCAGCGCTTTTTTATCAGCGGAACCAAGGCTGTCATTCATGGTGGCCCCAATATGGACACCCTCGTTGCACTGGGTAGCGCCGCCGGGTGGATTTATAGTGTCGCGATTCTTTTTCAAATGACAGCAACCGGCTTGGGCGAAGGCGCACAAGCAGCTCATCATGGCCTTCATAAGCTCTACTTTGAAAGCTCCGCCATGATTTTGGCACTCATTACCGTAGGAAAAATGCTCGAGGCCTATTCAAAGGGAAAAACCACCTCTGCCATCAGCTCTTTGATGGAACTCGCACCACAAACGGCACATGTTCTGCGAGATGGTGTCGAGCACGATATTGCTGTCGATGACGTAGCAGTCGATGACATCTTTGTGGTGCGCCCGGGTGAGAGTTTCCCCGTTGATGGCGTTGTGCTCGAAGGAAGCAGTGCTGTCAACGAATCAGCTTTGACGGGTGAGAGTTTGCCTCAAGACAAGGCACCGGGCTCTCAGGTAAGTGCTGCTACCATCAACCAAAACGGAGCTCTCGTTTGTAGAGCAACGCACGTCAGCGCCGACAGTGCGCTGCAACGCATTGTTGACATGGTGCAAGACGCGGCTGCCACCAAAGCTCCCATCGCAAAACTCGCAGACCGGGTATCGGCTGTTTTTGTACCTATTGTTGTGGGGATTGCCCTCGTTACGCTCATTGTTTGGCTCCTCTTAGGAGCCCCATTTAGAGACGCCTTGTCGCACGCCATTAGCGTCTTGGTTATTAGCTGTCCTTGCGCGCTTGGACTTGCAACGCCGGTTGCCATCATGGTAGGAAGCGGCGTTGGAGCGAAAAACGCTCTGTTGTTCAAAAATGCCACCGCACTTGAGACCCTCGGCTCCACCGATTTTGTCATGCTCGACAAAACCGGCACCATCACAGAGGGAAAACCACAGGTAAGCGATGTGATCTGCGCTGATGATGTCTCAGAACAAGCACTTCTCGAACTCGCCGCTGGCCTTGAGGAAAAAAGCGAGCATCCTCTCTCGATTGCGGTAAAAGACTATGCTCGCAAGCACGACGTGAAAGCTCGTCTCACCACATCATTTACCGCGCTTCCGGGCTTTGGTATCGAGGCAACACTTGAGGATGGAACTGTTGCGCGTGCAGGAAATCTCGCCTTGATGCGCGAGCATGGCATCGATGTTGGCGAGCTCGACCGTCGCGCCGAGGCACTGGCCCTCGAAGGAAAAACCGCTCTCTTCTTTGCTCAAGAGTCAAACATCGCAGGTCTTATCGCTGTGTCAGACGTCACAAAAGACGACTCTGCCGAGGCAATTCGCCAGCTCAAAGACCTGGGCATCCACAGCATCATGCTCACCGGAGACAGCCACCAAACCGCCGCTGCCATTGCAGGCAAACTCGACTTGTCTGCCTACATTGCCGAGCTTCTCCCCCAAGACAAAGAAGGACAGGTACAGCGACTCCAAGAAAGTGGAACGGTTGCGATGGTGGGTGACGGCATCAATGATGCTCCCGCCCTTACCCGCGCTCATGTTGGTGTTGCTATTGGAGCAGGAACCGACGTTGCCCTTGATGCTGCCGATGTCGTAGTGATGCGCTCATCGCTTTTGGATGCGGTTGCTGCAGTACGCCTTTCTCGGCAGGTCATGAAAAACATTAGGCAAAACCTGTTCTGGGCATTTTTCTATAACGTCATTGGGATTCCTTTGGCTGCTGGCTTGTTGACTCCCTTTAACATCACGTTAACGCCTATGATGGGTGCTGCTGCCATGAGTTTGTCGAGTGTTTTTGTAGTTACTAACGCTCTGCGCCTGAATCTTTTCAACCCCAAAGCTGTGTCAGGGAGCGCTCAACCATTTCGGGTAGCCCTTCCCCAAGAGCTCATGCCCACCAACAATCCAAAGCAACCAGAAGCACCTACATTCACCGAGAGCGCTCACACAACTCAGTTCACCCAACAATCCAATCAGACGGAAAAAGACCATCAAACGAGCGACGAGAAAGGAAGTCTAGCCATGAGAAAGAACATCGAGGTAGAAGGCATGATGTGCGAGCACTGCGTTGCATATGTCACCAAAGCGCTTGAAAAAATCGAAGGTGTGAGCGAGGTGGAGGTGAGCCTCGAAAACAAATATGCCCGCGTCTCAGTTGAGTCGTCGGTCAGCGATGAAAACCTTCAAGCAGCCATTGTTGATGCTGGGTATGAGACAGGCGCTATCACCGAACTTGTCTCGTAAAAACAGCCTGATTCATATCGAGCTGTTTAAAAGAATCTTATTTTTTTCGTATGTAACCCTAGCTCTTTGGTAGAAAAGGTTATATGATTACCTTCATAAAGAAAGTGCTAAGAGTCCATTTTAGTGAGGTTCTTTATGACAAATAGTCAGAACGACAAGAGTGTTGCACTTAGCCGTGACAATATAACCGGTGCACTCAACCGGAACTTCTATGAAAACACTAAGGGAGATTCTTGCCGCAAGGTTGCCGTACTGCGCGTAGCCAACCTCAACGAGATTCGTGAGGCACACAATCAAGCCTGTGTAGACAAGCTTGTCAGAGATGTAGCCACCACCATCACAGGCTGCGTCCGTGCCTCAGATACCATCATTCGTTTTTCTGAGGACAGTTTTTTGATTCGCTTTGATGGGCTCCCTAGTATTTCCTTTTTGAAGCGTATTGAAGATCTCGCATGGCGAGCCGAGCGTCTTACTATTGAGGTTAACAGCTCGATTCGACCAATCGTCTGCATTGGTGCTGTTGATGCTCAAAGCACCTTTGAAGATCTTGCAAATCACGCAGACAGGCTTTCGCAACAAGCGCTCAAAGATAACAGTCGGGTCATCCTATACTCGGGAGACCCTGATGAGCGCGGTGTTCCTGCCGATGAGTCAAGTCGTCTGTTTTCTATCACACGCGACACACTTGAGCGCCGCACCAACGAGATAGACGCCCTCACCGGCCTTCCAAGCGCTGCTGTTTTCCGCAAGCGTCTCCAGCAGATTGTTGATGCTCGTTCAACGCAAGACCGTATCTCGGTTATCCACTTTGATATCGAGAATTTCAAGGCTTACAACCGCGCCTACGGTTTTCAGGGCGGCGACCTCCTGCTTCAGTTTTTGGCTGAGTCTATCCGCCGAGAGTTTCCCGATGCCCCAGCAACCCGCCTGTCCATCGACTGCTACGTTGTCGCTACCACTGCCCTCAATGTTGATGAGCGCATAAGCAGACTTCACGACATCATTCATGACTACCAGAGTCGCGTGTCGCTTGAGCTCAAGGCTGGTGTCTATACCTTAGATCCTGAAGACAGTGAGGCAGTTCTTGCAACGGTCAGAGCCAAACTTGCGTGCGATAGCATCAAGGGCATGTACGACCGTCATGTACGCCATTACGACCACGAGCTCGATCAGCAAATCAGCATGAGCCAGCACGTGGTGAGCAATATTGATGTTGCCATTGCAAACGGCTACATCAAGGTCTTTTACCAGCCACTTGTTCGCTCAATCACGGGCAAGGTTTGTGGCTATGAAGCCTTGTGTCGCTGGGACGACCCAGAGTTTGGTCTGTTGCCGCCCCACATCTTTATCCCAACACTTGAGCAATCTCACCTCATTCACAAGGTTGACTGCCAAGTGATTCGCCACGTGTGCCAAGACCTTGCCAAGCTCCAAAATCAAGGTCTCGATCCTATTCCTGTCTCTATCAATCTGTCACGCCTCGACTTCCAGCTCTGTGATATCTACGATTTCATGCAAAGGGAAGTTAAAGCAGCAGGTATCGACCGTAAGTATATCCACGTAGAGGTCACCGAGAGTGCCCTCGATGAAGACGCAGCATTCTTCCGCCCGCAGCTCGATCGTTTCCGCGATGCTGGCTATGCTGTCTGGATGGATGACTTTGGTAGTGGTTTCTCGTCACTTAACCTGCTCAAAGACTACAACTTTGACGTGCTCAAGATTGACATGGCGTTTCTCCACGGCTTTGACAACAACAAGAAGTCGCATGAGATTCTCAAGTCCATTATCGACATGGCAAAGCGCTTGGGCATCAAGACCGTAGCCGAGGGTGTCGAGACCGTTGAGCAGCAGCAATTCCTGAGCGGTATTGGCTGCCAGATGCTGCAGGGTTATCTCTTTGACAAACCCCGCCCCTATGAGACCGTGCTTTTGAGCACCAGCCTCGAGACAGAATCTCGAAGCGAGTCTGAGTATTACGAGACCATTGGCTCAATCAACGTTTTGAGTCCCAACGCCATGGCTGAGTTCAACAATGGTACTGACATTTTGTATGGAGCTCGCGGCGTACCGCTCGCCATTCTCGAGAAGCGCGGAGAGGATTTGACCTTCCTCACACAAAACGAGGCTTTTGTTGAGCATCTCCATCACATGGGTATCGAAAACCTTGAGCAGGCCCTAGATTTCTACAACTCAGATGGTGCCTTCCGCTCGATTCTCATGCGTCGCCTGATTGCAGCTCTCAGAACGGACACCGAGCAGAGCCTTGAGCACATGGTTAACAAAACCCGCTGTTCAACGCATGTTCGCCACATTGCTGATTTTGAAGAAGAGGGTGTCAATACCTTCCTCGTCATGTCTACCAACCTCACGCCCTATGGTGGAACAGCTGCGGCAACACCGCGCCAAAGCGCAACAGAGCGGGCAGAGCGTGACCACGCAGCTCACAGCAAGCTTTCCGACAGCAATGCTCGCCGCAGAAGGGTTACGCCACGGCGTGGCAACCGCGGTGGCGGTGGCAGGCCGTCGGTTTAGAGTTGAGTCGTTCGCGCTTAGAGTTGTTCGCGCTAGAGTTGCTCCAGCTTAGAGTTGCTCAAGCTTAGAGTTGTTCCAATTCAGAAAGCGGGATGATTCCGTCGGCCACGAGCCTACGTGCGCTTTGCTTCATGGTGGTCAGGTAATCTTCTGAGGCACAACTCTCAAAGTCGCATGACGGATATTGCTCGCGAAGGCATGCCCTGCTTGCCTCACCGAGTTCTACCAGCTCAACCAAGGCAATGCGATCTCGACAACCCGTATCAAAACACTCGGGACAACCTTGGCCTTCCATGGGCGTTAGTGTCTTGTCTAAGCCAAGCTGCTCAAGCTTTTCTTGGCTCACTTTGGCAACCCGACCACAGTGCGAACACACCCGTCGAGCCAAACGTTGCGCCACAACTGCTCGCAAGCACGATGCAAGCTGATCTGGCGTTATCCCAAACTCATACATGCGATGTATGGCGTCAGCTGCGTTTTCTGCTGGAAGCGCTACCACCACGAGCCTTCCTGCGCGTGCAGTTGATACCGCAAGTGAGGCAAGGTCTGCAGCGGGAAGCGCTCCGAGCATAATAACGTCTGGATCTTGCAGAACTGCTGCGTGCATGCCTTCAAAAAAGCCAAGCCCCGCACGAGGATTTACCTGCAGTTGTGCCACGCCCTCGATGGGAAACTCAACGGGGTCTTCGATAGTCACCACCGAACGTCCTGACGCCACCAAGCGAGAGGCAAGCAACGACAACGTCGTCGAGACACCCGAACCCACCATGCCAGCCAACACGATAAGTCCATGTTTATGGGACAAAACCCGCTTAATGGCAGAGAGTTCAGCACCGCGCAGACCAAGCTCTTCGAGCGATGAAATGCGCTCTGAGGGATCATACAAACGCAGGTGTATTCTCTCCCCTGCCAAGGTTGGAAGCGTTGACGCACGAATATCAGCTTCTCGGCCGCGTATGCGAAGCATCGTGCGTCCCAGCTGGGGCATCGTTGTTTGTGTATCAGGAAGCGAGCACATCGCTTTGATTCTGGAGATGAGTGCTTGCTGGCGCTCGCGTGGAATCTCAAAGTTGTCATGCAGCTGTCCATCGACGCGCAACAAAACGCGCAGACCCTCTTCGCCCGGAATAAAGTGGATGTCACTTGCCCGGTCTGAGAGCGCACGTTCAATAATGCGATCAGCCAAGGTCGAGGTCAACGACGGCACTGCTGGTGCTTCTGCCTGAGAAAGCTCAAGCTGAGCGGCAGGACCCAACTCTTCTGTTTGGGTGCCTCCTATGTCATAGAGGGTCTCGATGGCCTGCGTTACCTCGTCATAAATGCCAATCATGGGCACCACAGACATACCACACACCGAGCGAGCTTCTCCTGCAGCAACCGTGTTGAGCGGGTCAGACATTGCCAGATGAAGGGTGTCTCCCTCCACCTTGTAAGGAAGCATGGAGTAGCGCCGCGCAAGGCTCCGAGGAATGAGTCGTACCACCTCGGGAGCAGGCAAGTTTTGCGGAGACAGGTCTGCAAACTCGATACCCAGCTGAACGGTCAGCGCATCGACGAGCTGTCGGTCTGTGATAAAACCACTGGCTACCAGCTGCTCACCCAGACGCTTACCGCTGCGCCTTTGCGCAAGCAAGGCTTCATCGAGCTGCTCGGTTGTAATAAGACCTGCATCTGAGAGCAAATCTCCCAAGCGAGCGTGTCGCATGCAGTCCTCCTCTCACGCACATTGAAGGTGATTGTCCAAAGCACTTCTCATGTCAGATAAACACTAACACGACTACGGCTCAAACAACATCTTGGGACTAAACTCAAATCGCATATATTTGCAAAAAATCATGATACTGCGCCTTAAATCTCGCGAAGTTTATGCAGTCTTTTGGCTGAGTTAAGGTTATAGTAATAGGTAGATATTAAGATTTAAAGCGAGGGGACCATGAAGACACGAGTCAACAGCCTAGAGGGTGTACGGGTCATAGCACTCGTTGTCTCAGCTACGGCTCTTCTTCTTGGGCTTATTAATGCGCTTTTTGTGCGAAACTGGCTTGTCATCGCTTGCATTGTTGTAGCGGCAATCGCCTTGGCGTGGCTGCTCATCGATTTCAAAGACCAGCTTGATGGTGAGCTTGCAAAGCGCAAACATGAGGAGGAACTTCACCAAACTGCCGCACAGCTCAGAGACCGTTCGAGTTCAGAAGAAATTGTGCAGGGTATGCTGGCTGCCATCTCAGACATAGCAGACCGCGATGTTGCATGGTATCCCTACGAGATGCCCGAGGGCGGCGACCCTCACGTCTTTCATGCACCCGGCTCAGATGCCTACATTCCCAACGAGCCCGATGCAGTCAAAGCTGCCTTGTCGCTGCCAGTTGAAGCATCCTTGCCTCAGGCCTATACCACGCCCAGCGGCTCGTATCGAGCGCTTCGCTCCAAAACCTCGGTGCTTGGTGTTTTAGCCATCATGGATGGAGACGACCCAACATCTACCGCAGAACTCAACTCAATCATGACAATTGCCGACGAGGCGGCACGAGCGCTCGAGCGCAGCAACGCCCAAGAGGCCCGCGAACAAGCCGCTATCACTGCGCAAAACGAAAAACTGAGAAGCAACCTCTTGCTCTCAATCTCACATGACTTGCGCACGCCACTTACCTCTATCTCGGGCAACGCCGATGTTCTCATGACCAGCAACAACACGCTAAGAGAAGAAGAGCGCACACGGCTTCTCACCGATATTTACGACGATGCTCTCTGGCTCAACCAAACCGTTGAGAATCTGCTTACCATGACACGTCTTGAAAACGACTCGATGAGTCTCAAGATGGACTACGAGCTCATGGATGATGTCATCGAAGAGGCGCTGCACCACGTAAGCAGAAAGCTCTCGGAGCATGAGTTTGTTCTCGTCGACTCAGATGAACTCTTACTGGTGCGCATGAACGCCCGTCTTATTGCGCTCGTCATCATCAATCTCATCAACAATGCGATTATTTACACACAGCCTGGTTCTACCATCACGCTGAGTACCAAGCGAGAAAACAATCAGGTAATTGTGAGCGTTGCAGACAACGGCCCGGGCATCCCCGATGCCGACAAGCAGCGCGTGTTTGATCCCTTTGGCACAGCCACTCGTGCAACAGCACGCGGTGTGAGTGCAGATACCTTTCGCAGCTTTGGTCTTGGACTTTCTTTGTCACGTTCTATCATTACCGCACATAATGGCACTATACTGGTAGAGGACAATGTTCCAAGCGGCTGCATTTTTCGTTTCTCACTTCCAGCAGAGGAGGCACCTAACCATGTCGATTTCTAAGCCCGTGATTCTGATTGTCGAGGACGATCCTGCCGTCCGAAATCTCATTGTCACCACGCTCGAAACCCGTGGATACGACCACAGCATTGCCTCTTCGGGCACAGAAGCGCTCCACCTTGCTTCAGACGAGAACCCAGACATCATGATTTTGGATTTGGGTTTGCCTGATATTGATGGCATTGAGGTTATTAAGCGTGTTCGCACGTGGTCACCTATGCCCATCATCATTGTGAGCGCACGCAACGAAGATGCAGACAAAATTGCAGCCCTTGATGCAGGCGCTGACGACTATCTCACCAAGCCGTTCTCAATTGACGAGCTGCTTGCTCGCCTGCGCGTGACGCAGCGCCGCTTGGCAACACTTTCTGATACTGCCGTGAGCAAGGATTCCATCTTTGTGAATGGCGATTTGACCATCGACTTTGATGCAAGCATAGCCAAGCTCAATGGCGAGGAGCTCCACCTCACTCCAATTGAGTTCCGTCTCATTACCTTGCTGTCCAAAAATGTGGACAAGGTGCTCACTCACCGCTTTATCCTGCAGGAGATTTGGGGATCAGACGCTGACGATGAGCTTCCGAGCCTGCGCGTGTTCATGCGTTCGCTTCGCAAGAAGATTGAGGCAGACCCGTCTCACCCGCGCTACATTCAGACCCACGTGGGTGTTGGCTACCGCATGCTTCGCGTGTAGACGCCGTTCGTACTGTAGCGCGCAGCTGTAGCGCTACTGTAGCGCGCAGCTGTAGCGCTGCGCCTTGCAACACACGCCGCGCCACGCACGGCAGCAGCGCTCGCCACAGCGCCACGCACGGCAGCACGCTCACCACAGCGCAACGCCCACCGCAACGCCTCGCATGGCAGCACGCCCGCCACAACGCCACGCATGGCAGCAGCGCCAATTCAGGCACCATTCATCGTCTGTTACAGCGCCGCCTAGAGCGGCGCTAACTCATCATATTCTCTGAATCTATGCGAGTCCTGTTAACAGCTTGTCGAGAAGCCCGGCGAGCTGTATTGCTTCGTGTGGCTCGAGAGGAATACAGCCCCCGACTGTAAGCGGCACGTGAGCAGCCTGCGTTTTGAGCGCACGACCGTGTGGGGTGAGGCCAAGCACGATAACTCGCTCGTCGGCAGCGCTTCTCCTCCTGTTTATCCAGCCCTTAGCCTCGAGCTTTTTCAAAAGTGGGCTGAGCGTGCCCGAATCAAGCATCAAGCGCTCTCCGAGCTCGCGCACGCTCAGCTCTCCCGCCTCACACAACACCAACATCGCAATGTATTGGGTGTAGGTTAAATCGAGTTCATCCAAAACTGGTTTGTAGAGACGTACAACCTCTTTTGACGCTGCATAGAGCTTGAAGCACAACTGGTGGTCGAGGCGCAAAGCCTCATCTGGATTGTATTCCAGCTGCAGGGTTTCGTTTTTGCCCGTAGGCTCGCGCTTGTCCATGAGTCGTCTTTCTGTCTCTGTTGTTGGTCTCGTCGCAGCTTGGGCGGTACTACCAGTATCGCTACTACCGGCGCTACCCGTATTACAGCCGCTACCAGCACTACCCGTTGCTACTACCGGCAACCTTTCACTGCTACTGTCGGCGCTACCCTCTGCTACTATCGACAACCTTTCACTGCTACTACCAGCACTACCCTCTGCTGCTACGAGCACTACCTTTCCCCGTTATAGCAGCTCTTTTATGGCAGCCTCAACCTCGTCCATCGAGACAGTCGGCTCAAAGCGGGCAACAAGCGCACCCTCGCGGTCAATCAAAAACTTGGTGAAGTTCCACATGATGTAGGCCTTGTCACCAAACTCCTTGTTATTGGCAGCAGCAAACGTTTCGAGCGCCTTATTCTTGAGACCCTTACCAAAACCCTCAAAGGGCTTCTCGGTTGCCAACTGAGCAAAAAGCGGATCTGCCGTATCTCCGTTGACGTCAATTTTTTTGAACTGAGGAAAATCAGTACCAAACTTGAGTGTGCAGAACTCAGTAATCTCTTCGTCGGTGCCGGGAGCTTGGTTGCCAAACTGGTTGCACGGAAAATCAAGTACCTCAAAGCCCTGCTCACGGAAGTTAGCATAGATGCGCTCAAGATCCTCGTACTGAGGAGTAAAACCGCAGCCAGTTGCCGTGTTCACAACGAGCAGAACCTTACCCTCATAGTCTTTAAGAGACACATCACTGCCGTCTTTTGCTGTAACGCTGTAATCGTAGATATTCATGCCCTGCTCCTTTCAATGAATTATCCTCACGCACGCTTTTATATTGTGCACTATTAGATTGTACACAATCTATTTGCGATTGGAGACATAAACCCGAGAGCATTTGCGCTACGACTGAATGAAAGAATGCCGTGCATTCTTTGTCATCTTGTGCTGCCCACCTGTGTACAGCGAACTTCTCAGCTTTGGATTCATCTACTGTACGAACTTCTCGGCCTTGGATTCATCTACTGTACGAACTTCTTGGCCTCAAGGTCATTTTAATAACCAATGGCAACTCATCTACCTGCAGTTTTACATGTTTCATAATTGTTATGACCAATAATGTTCGTACAGTAGCGGTGTACAATGCTTCGTTGGAAACCCTCCATGCGCAAAGCGAGTGTTGAAACGATAGAAAGAGAGCATCCATGTTTAGAGAGATGAGACGAGCCAAGCAGCAGCTTTCCCGCGAAGAAGCTTGGGAGATTATCAGACGTGGAAACTGGGGCTGTCTCGCTGTTCTTGGAGACGATGGTTACCCGTACACTGTGCCGCTCAATCACGTAGTCGTTGATAACACTATCTGCTTTCACAGCGCAAAAGCTGGCCATAAACTCGACGCCATCAGCGCTTGCAACAAGGCATCGTATTGCGTAGTAGACGCCGATGACGTGGTACCTGAGGAGTACACGAGCTATTTTCGGAGCGCCATTGCCTTTGGACGAATCTCCGTCGTAGACGATGAAGCAGAAAAACAACGCCTCCTTGAACTGCTTGGCGACCGTTTTAATCCCAATCAAAACGAAGCGCTTACACACGAGATTGCCAAGTTTGGTCCACATTGTCACATCCTGCGCCTTGAGGTTGAACATATCAGCGCAAAGGAGGCAAAGGAGCTTGCCATGATGAGAACGGGTAAGCCTGTTCAGTCCCCCCTTGACGCCAACTACTAAGCTCCAAAGCGTTTTGCGTTGTAAATTGAGCGTTTCATGTCTGAAAATCCCCTCCATGGACGGTTTTTTGGTCTCGAAAAAAACGGGGTCTGAAACGCGGCATCTGTGACCTGCGCTTTTGAGGGGTGCTCTATAGCGCTGGTGGACAAAGTTGCCTCAAAAACCGTCCACGGAGGGGAATTTGGAACATGAAACTAAGTTTTTAGAACGCAAAACTTATTAAGGGACTCATGTGCACGAGCGCCGCCTGCTCTCGCTCCTGCTATGATGGGAATCATGAAAGATAAACGTTTTGACACCATCGCTCGAATTGTTGCTTTCGTTGCAGCGGCAGCAATCGTATTCTTGCTCGGCAACCTCTCGGGACGCTGCTCGGCAACACCGAGCCAAAACACACGTCCCGCCAGCTCCACACAGAGCGAGGTCAGCCAAAGTTCTAGCACAGCGAGTAACGATACGACCTCCAGCTCGTCGACTCACGCATCAAACAACGCAAGCTCTCACACTCAGAGCAACACGAGCGATTCAGATTCCGCCTACTACTCAGACGCTGATGATGAAAACGCAAACAGCTACAGCGGCTCCAATACCTCTTCAAACGCTCCCCCATCTGAAGCCTCGGAAGTATCGGAGTCATCACCAGCCCTGCAGTCCAACTCTCAAGAACCCGCGCTCGAAACACAACTCGAAGTCTATGAAGACGGCCACTACACAAGCAAAGACGAAGTAGCCCTCTACATTCATCTCTATGAGCACTTGCCTTCCAATTTCATCTCCAAGACCAAGGCAAAAAAGGCTGGATGGGTGGCCTCGAAAGGAAACCTCCAAGAGGTGTGTCCAGGTATGAGCATTGGCGGATCTGTGTTTTACAACGACGAAGGAAAGCTGCCCGACGCACCCGGCAGGACGTGGACCGAGTGCGACATCAACTATGAGGGCGGGCGTCGCGGAGCAGAACGCATTGTGTTTTCTGATGATGGCCTCATCTTCTACACAGCAGATCACTACGAAACATTTACCCAGCTCTACTAATTAGGACTCGAGCGAGGCAGCCCCATGAGAATCATTCATATCAGACAAAGTGACTACACCTCTGCAGACGAGGTCCACGCCCGTCTTGCTCGCTCGCTCGCCTTCCCTGACTACTACGGAGCAAACCTCGATGCACTCAATGATTGCTTGAGCGAACTCGAAGAACCTACCCTCGTTGTGATTCAAAAGACTGCCGAGAATAGCGAGGCAGCCAAGACCGATACAACCGCCGAGACCAACGAGAATAGCGAGGCAGCTAAAGCATACGGGCTGTGGTTTCAGAGATTCGTGCGGGTTCTCAAACGTGTTGGCGCAGAAGATGAGCTGTTCAGAGTCATCGAGTTTGAGCAGTAACAGCCGTTTGCGATTGTTGCGATCGTTGTAGCCGTTTGCGATTGTCGCGATCGTTGTAGCCGTTTGCGATTGTTGCGATCGTTGTAGCCGTTTGCGATTGTCGCGATCGTTGTAGCCGTTTGCGATTGTCGCGATCGTTGCGATTGTTGTGATCGTTGTAGCCGTTTGCGATTGTTGCAATCGTTGTAGCCGTTGTACTCGTAAGTACGCTATGCGCTGACTACCTGTGCAGGAACGCCCACAACGGTAGCCCCAGCCGGAACATCGCGCACCACAACCGCTCCTGCACCAACCTTGGCACCGTCTCCCACCGTGATATTTCCCAGAATTGTTGCGTTAGCACCAACCATAACGCCGTCGCCAAGATTGGGATGACGCTTTCCTCCGTGCTTGCCGGTCATGCCAAGGGTCACGCCCTGATAGAGCAGGCAATCATCACCAATAATCGCAGTAGCCCCAATAACGAGTCCCATTCCGTGGTCAATCACCAAGCGCTTGCCTATGGTTGCAGCCGGGTGGATTTCCATACCACGTCTGCGCCTCATTCGTTTCGACAAAAGCAAAGCTAAGGTCTTGAACCCGTGATTCCACAGCCAGTTGTGGCGTCGGTGTGCCCACACCGCATGGACTCCCGCTGAAAAAAGAAAGACCTGCCACGCAGCATCAACCGAAGGGTCACGGTCGAGAACAGCTTGGATATCCTCTCGCATGCGTGCTATCACCGACTGGCGTTTACTCACAGTCCTCTCGATGGCTGCCTCCACGCGATCCTCCCTATCGCTCATTTAATCCTAGTCATTCACTAGGTTTATATTGTTATACCCGATAGAGCTGATACGGTCAACAGCAGTATGTGTTCTGTAACACACGCTGTAACACACGTCGGTCGTGCTCAGTTTTCAAGGACTCAGTTTTCAAAACATGCTATACTTCATATTATGTTCTACGTTCTATTATTTAAATAGAGGAGTTGTTATGAACGATTTTCAGTTCACTATTCCCCAAAACATTAGCTTTGGTACTGGTAGTCTCACAAGACTACCCCAGCTCATACAGGAAGTTAATGCAAAGAGGGTTTTCATTATCTCGGACCGCGGACTCGAAAGCGTTGGCGTTGTCGAGACCGTATCAAACATAATCACACAGGCAAACATCAGGGTTGATTCCTATCTTGATGTACTCCCCAACCCTACCATCGAAATCGTTAACGAGGCCACCCAATCCTACAAGGATTCTGGGGCGTCCGCAATTATCGCGCTCGGCGGTGGAAGCCCCTTAGATGTAGCAAAGGCCGTTGGTGTTCTTGCTCGTCACGGTGGTCGTGTAACAGATTACGAAGGAGCAAACAAGGTCCCCGGGGCTATCGAGCCCATCATCGCCATTCCCACTACCGCAGGAACTGGCAGCGAAGTCACTCCTTTCTCGGTTATTACTGACGAAGCCCATAACCATAAGCTCACCATATTCAGCAACGAGGTACTGCCAGCTTATGCTCTTCTTGACCCCGAACTTATTATGACAGCACCATCAGGCGTTGCTGCGGCCTGTGGTATTGATGCAATGATTCACGCATGGGAGGCCTATACATCACGCGCTGCCAATCCCTTTACCGATGCCATGGCTGAAAAAGCTCTCGACCTTATTGGAGGAAACATCCGACGTTTTGTTGCCAATCGTCAGGATCAAGAGGCCGCCGAAGCAATGATGGCAGGTTCAACTTTTGCTGGAATCGCATTTGCATGGGCAAGACTTGGAAATGTCCATGCAATGAGCCACCCTGTCAGCGGATTTTTCCATGTAGCACATGGAGTTGCAAACGCAATTTTGCTACCTACGATTGTGGAGTACAACGCAATTGCTGATCGCGGACAATATCGCCGCATTTATCGATACATACGAGAGGTGCGCCACCAGCCTATTGTGGACTTCAAGCCGCAGGTGCTTGTGGACGAGGTTCGCAAACTCCTGCGCGACCTTGGCATGCCTACGACACTATCTGAGGTAGGTGTGACTGAGGACAAAATCGAAGCTATGGCAGACGATGCCATGACAAGCGGAAACATCGTGCTAAATCCACGAACCACTACACGCGATGATGTGATTGCCCTCTACAGAAAAGCACTGTGACGGATTGAAAGCCCGTTATTCTGGGCGCTGACCAGCGTTTTCTCCGCCAATGGTTAGCGGGGTGTCCGGCGCATATTCTGCCATGAGCTTGGCGATACGCTCGATGCGCTCGTCGGACTTCTTCATCATATCGAGCCCAGTTACGCCAGCCTCCTGCCCAATCATCTCATACTTGAGCTCGCCAAGATTGTGGTACGGAAGCACGTTGAGTTCAGGCAATCCTGGCAGGGTTGCCATGTACTTTGCCATCTCCCGCCAGTTGTCTTCATCATCATTCATGCCGGGTATTACAGCATGGCGCACGATAATGTACTTACCGCGCTCATGCATGTAATCGGAGAGCCGACGAATGTTCTCGAGAATGCGCTCGTTGGGAACACCACAAATCTCTTTATGTCTCGCCGAATCCATGTGCTTGAGGTCGATAAAAGCGCTGTCGCAATACTGTGCCACAGCCTTCAGATGATCCCATGGTGCAAAACCTGATGTCTCAATGCAGGTATCGATGTAGTTGACCTTGCACAGGCGCAGCACTTCAGAGGCTACCTCCCACTGCATGAGCAGCTCTCCCCCTGAAAGGGTGATGCCACTTTTGCCACGACGGGTAAAGGTAAGGTCTCGATACACGCGGTCGAAGAGCTCGCGGGCAGTGTAGCTACTGCCAGAGATCTGACGGCATTTTGCTGGGCACGGCAAAACGCACAGACCACAGTTCTCGCATTTCGAGAAGTCCACTCGAACCTTACCATCGTCATCGATGGAGTTCACGCCATGTGGACACACGCGTACACAGGTTTCGCAGCCTGTGCAACGGTCGCGATTTACTGCGAGCTGCGGACGCACAGAAAGGCCCCACGGATTGGCACACCACTTACAGCGGAGCGGGCAGCCTTTAAAGAAAATCATGGTGCGTATGCCTTCGCCATCGGTATTGCGAAAGCGCCCAAAGTCAAACACAATTGCCTGTTTATCTTTGATATCCATGATGTCCTCTCCTTGTATAGAAGGGCCGCAGGTGATTCGCCTGCGGCCCCGTAGTACGTGCCCGTTGACATAGCCATCCGATTAGGAAGATCTATGCCTAGAAGACCAAGGCTTTAGAACTGGTGCTCAGTCCTCGAGATAACGTCGTCTTGGACGCGCTCGGCCAAGTCGGTCCAGTAAACGCTGTAGCCAGCGACACGAACCATGAGTGTAGGGTACTTCTCAGGGTGATGCTTAGCATCAACGAGGGTATCTTTGCTAAGCGTGTTGAACTGCACGTGGAAGACACCGTAGTCGTTAACCATGGTGCGCACGAGGTTCATGAAGTTGCTCATGCCAGCCTCTTTGTAGGTGGGCATTTGATAGGTGGCCTCTGGGATATTAAGGCCGGTCTCACGAATAGTCTCCATTGGAATCATCCTCCTTCTCGGATCCTTAGACTTCCATCATTTCGGACTGGCTGATCCACATGTTGAGCAACGTGCCGTTGCTGTACTTGGTATAGTCCAGCTTGCCGTAGCTTCGTGCGGCAGCCAACGGGCCATTGGTATCGGCCTGCTGAGTTGCGCTCATCGTGTCAGAGATGGGCATACCAGCGAGACGGCCATTGGGGGTAGCACCGGTCATAGCGCCATAGCCAACGTTTGACTGAACCATCTGGATGGCAGCATCACAGTAATTGCCGCGATACATCTTGAGTGAGTTGGTAACGGTACCAAAGTGGCTCCACACACGGCAGGCAATATCGTCAACAAAGTCATCGTCGTTACCAAACTTGGGCGCTGCCATAAGCAGTGCACGAGTGTCCTCATGACCAACAAAGTTTGCCTCAAGGGAGTTAGCCACACAGCGAAGAGTCACTGCCTTATCCTCATAGACAACCTTCTTGATAGCAGCCATGGAGTCAACAGCAGTTGCAAAACCAACCATCTGCATGGTCGGGCCAATGTTTACCTTTGCACCACCGTTCGTAGCATCAAGACCCTTCTCAAGAGCGCCGTCGAGCAACATCGTAAAGGTAGGCAGGTTGAATTGTTCTGCCAAGAGTTTCTCAACAATAACGAGGTTGGAGTGAGCTTCCTTGATGGCGTAAGCAATCTGGTCGAGGCAAGCCTGCTCGAACTTCTCGTAGGTATCGAGAGTCTCAGGCTCACCAGACGGATAAGTAACAATCTTACCTCCGAAACTGCCGTCAACACCCTTAGCCTTTTTGCCGTTGGTAACAGCTGCGTAGATGCAACCAGCAACGTTAATGATGCCAGAGTCGGTGTGGCCGTACTGCATGCCCTCGGCACCGGGCTCGACGCAACCAATGGTGGCGCCATACTTCATGATGTCATGCAGGGTGTAGTTGGAGCTACCCTCACCAGCACCACGAGTGGAGAGCATCTTGTAGAGCGTCTCGGTGTCAAAGAAGCTCGGGTGGCCCATGCCCTCAGCCGAAAGCTCACATGCCTCGCGCAGCAGTGAATCGGGCGTCTTGGGGTGAAGCAGCAAGCAGACAGTGGGAGCTGTGGTGCGGCTGTAGCGCATAGCACGCAGGAACAGGTAGGACAGCTCGTTGGAGGCGTCGCGGCCGTTCTCGTCCAAGCCACCCACGTCGAGGTGCGGATAGCGATAGTAACCACCAAAGATGTATGCCATTTGAGTGGACTGGAACCATACATTTGAGGTGATCTTGATGTACATCTCCTCGATGAGCTCCATTGCCTTTTCAGGGGTGAGAATACCAGCATCGATGTCAGCCTTGTAGTAAGGATACATCTGCTGATCCATACGACCCCAGGTAATGGACGGGCCAGCACCTTCGACGAAGAGGAAGAATGCAGCGCAGTAAGCACTCTCAATGGCATCGTGGAAGCTCGTGGCAGGACCCCACGGAACACGCTTCATCATGGCTGCCATATCCTCGAGTTCCTTCTTGCGGACGGGATCCTTCTCGCCCTCGGCCTTTTTGAGGCAAGCATCGCTCATGCGGTTAGCCCATCCGTGAATGGCATCGGCAACCTCAATGATGCCCTCATAGAAGTAACGCTTATCAACGCTCTCAGGATCGTTAGGGTCAAGCAGGCTGAGAAGCTCAGCTGCGTCATCGCGATACTTGCGGAAGCCGTGCTTGAGCAGGTCAGAGATGCGAGGGATAAAGTGCGAACCATTAGCGCAGATGTAGTTGGATACGTCAGAGACGCCACCAAACTGAGCGCGGTCCCACTCCTCGGGAGTAACATAGTGTGCCCACTGAGCAGCGGCGGTCTTATCCTTCCAGTAAGGAAGAATATCGTTCATGAGCTCGTTGTAATCCTCATCGGTAATCTCAAACGGGTCATAGGTACGATCGCGCAGGTTGGGCAGGTCGTCAATCATCCAGTGAGCGTGAAGCTCAACAGCAAAGTTTGCACCACGAGGACGCTTGGTGGGCCAACCTACCAGCTGCTCATAGTCATAGATGGTGTCAGAAAGGTTTCGATACACCTCTGCACAAGCCTTATAGCGACGAGCCAGTGCAGGGTAGCCTTCCGTCTCACGGTACACCTTGGTGAATGCGCGAGCGCGGGTAATGTCAACGTTGGGGCGGTTCTCATGGAGCATACCGTTAAGCTCCTGAGTGCGCTTGGTAGAACCGGTCTTTGAAACGGTACCTGCGCGCAGCTCATTGCCCAGCTTAGCACCTACCTCTACCGGAATCTCTTCAGCTACCTGTGTCTTGTCTTCTGCCATTACGTTCCCTCCTTTAACACTTTACAAACAACGTGCCTTCTTACCGGTCAACCCTCACTTGACCGGGTCGTGCCAAACTTACAGACCGAGCTTGGGACGTGCCCACTCGGCAAAACGTGCAACTTGATCATCGGCATCCTTGCAGCCACCGCAGATTTGCTGGAAGGAGTGCTGCATTTCCTCAACGATGTCTACCTTGACCTCGACACCCGAGCGATAGGCAATGTCACCAACATAGACGTCTTCATCAACAAAGTTCTCATAGCCACCCACGGTGATATACATGGGAGGAAAGCCCGACATGTCCTCGATATACATGGGAGCCAGATAAGGATCGCGCACATCAATACCCGCATCTTTCAAGACGTTGCCAAAGTTAATGATGGCGTCTTTGGGGTTGAGAACATCCTTGTCATTGGTGTCATAGATGGGGAATGTTGCCTCAAGATCGCACCACGGACTGATGGGCATAATGGCAGCTGGCTGCGCCAAGCCTTCATCACGGATGCGCAAAGCCAAGGTAATGCACATGGCGCCACCGCAGGAGTCACCCGTCACTGCAATGTGCTCTGCCTTGATGCCACGTGCGAGAAGCTCCTTGTAGACAGCCAAAACATCGTCACTGGGAGCTGGCCAATCGCTTTCAGGTGTGTTTCTGTAATTGACAATAAGTCCACGTACTCCAAGTGCCTTTGCCATAGTCGCATAGCCCTTGCGATGGCTGTACATGCTGCCATAGGTGTATCCTCCGCCATGGATGCACAGAAGCACTCGGTCTTGCTTACAACCCTGCGCATCTGCCCACATGCAACGAACGCCATCAAGATCTTCGAGGTTATAGTTCACATCGGAGGGCTCAAAGCCATAGTCCCCCCAGCGGCTGAACCAGCGACGACCTTCTTCGATGGTGACGTCAGGAACACCCAAAGCAGCGTTCATGTCGATGTAGTACTGCGTGAACTCCCGAGCTGCAGGACTCTGTGCATCAACTGCAGGCACCATGCTCACAAACGGCTTGTCCTCAAACATGTCTTGCCTTCCTTCCCTTTCCTTGCCTTGCGATAACTCTGCTCGCTTGTCCTAGTTGGCTTGCTTCTTAGAACCCGGCAGCTTCCAAGATCCAGTCTCAGCGTCGATGAAGTTGAGACCCTCGTTGCAAACCAGACCAAGGGTGACGCCGCAGACAAGCGTGATTGCTAGTACGCCAAGTGCGGTGAAGTTGTAGCCACCATTGACAGCAGTCTTTCCGGCAGTACCCAGTACAGCCATGGTGAGGTTGGAGCACCAGAAGGTATTGGAGATGGCCCCAAAGTGAGCGGGTACCACGCTGATGGGTAGCTTTCCAAGAACGGTAAAGTGGATTGCACACTCAACGATGCAGATAATGCCAATAGAGAGGAAGAGGTTGAGCCAAATAGGCATCACCGGAAGTAGGCGGTCGATAACCACAAGGTAGAGCATGCCGTAGGCAACGCCAGCGAGGTTAGACAGCACATACTTGAGGTAATCCTCACGCTTAGCACCTGCAGTAAAGTAGATGGGTAGTGCAGTAAAGGTTGCATACATGATGTGCCAACCTGGCAAGACGTTGTTAATCGTAAAGGCACCAATCGTAGTGATGTAGAGGGCACAGTAAACACCGGAAACAGCTCCGATCCAAATTGCCCAATTTACAAGACCCTTCGTATTCATACGTAACTTCCCTCCCAAGCTTTGATTCTTTCCTCGCCCTAAGATTTGACTTGTCTCATGACTTCAGACACGAAAGAACCAATGAGTTCCTTGTCTGTGTAATCGCCACTGACCTCAGTTCGCCTGAGAAGGAGCTTCTGCTTCTCGGACAAATTGCGGCGATGCTTGAGCATAAGTCTCAGTAAGAACAGCAGGGTTTTTGTTCTTTGCTCGAGTTTTTCTGAATCAAACCCCCCAGGTAGGTATGTCAGAGAAATACGAGTCGGGTCTGTGAAACTTGCCTTGAGTAGGCTGTTAGCAATTCCTTCTTCTGCCTCTGCCACACCCGTAGCAAAACACATAACCTGCGCTTGACCTGCATGTGAAACGATGCGCTCTATATCGCGCTTGCGGGCAAGCTCTCCCCCATGAACAGGTGACCCGATAATAAGAACATCGTCTGCTTTACTCACATCAACCGTTATGCTCTTGTCAAATCTCACGCAATCGCAATTAAGCTCATTGGCAATCCAGCGAGCATAACGCTCGGTGAAGCCTGTTTCGGAGTGGTATATGAGTTGGATCCGACCCATAGCATCCTCTCGAAATCGATTGCGTACTATGTAGAACATTATAAGTTCTTTGTTGGTGTCTGTCTAGTAATGTAGAACATTCTGCAATATACTTCGTAAGCGGTTGAAAACAGGCGGTGAGCGGTTATGTCCTGATCTATAACCAGCTCACAGCACCAGAAACAATGTCATAAAGGGCTGCTTGTACACTCAAGTCCGTACGCCTAAAGGCTTCTTCTACCTGCCGTGCTCCTGCACAAGCATGGGCACGCGCTATCATACACCCATCTGAAAATTCATCTACCAGCTGCTGTATGGGGGAGATGAGGCGGTGTGCATAGCCATACGTACCACCCTCGAGAGCTGCATGGACTGCTCCACAGTGGGTATGCCCGAGAACAACCACAAGCTTGCAACCAAGATGCTCATGCGCGTATTGGATACTGCCAAGTACATGATCACAAATAACGTTTCCTGCCACACGTATCGTAAATAGTTCCCCAAGTCCGGCCTCAAAGATTGCCTCAGGCAACACGCGTGAGTCAGAGCAACTCACAACAACCGCATACGGGCTCTGATCCTCAGCAAGCTCTTGTCGCAAAGTACCATCAACGCGTCCCCTAAAGGAGGATTCTTGTTGATAGCTCAGGTTTCCTTTCTTGAGACGTTCGAGGGCTTGTTCGGCAGACAACATGGAAGACTCCTTTACATAAGTGTGAGTATCTATGTACTGGAAAAAAGCCCGCCTGTTACCGGGGCAGGGTAACAGGCGGTTGTGAAAGAGGTGCGCTGAGTTACGCGGTTAGCCCAGCGCGGGATGATCGTTTTCCTGCTCTACGGTGTAGTAGCTGAGCAAGACTGCATCGGGAAGACGTACGGCATCACACACAAAAATCTTCTTTGTCATCCATGCAAGTGACTCGTCATAGACCTCAAACTTAGGAGTGGTTACGTAGTAGAACTGCTTGGGATCTACTGCTCCACCTTCCTTAACGGTCTCCACGAGCTCCTCAGGAACCGCACGAATTCCTTCAACGTGGATGTAGATAGCACGTCCGTCATCAAGCTTGAAGCCATAGCTGGCGTTAATCTCGGTGACACCGTCTGCACGCACGACTTGGTGGTCAATGCCAGCGCTCATCATGGTGCCATGGAAGTTCGGGCCGATGAGCTCACCTTCAGGGCAGGGTACCAAGATACGCTTACCTGCACCATCGTAGTCACAGCCCACAACCTCTGCAGGAGCCGCGAGAGCCAAGCTGACATCAAACTGTTTTTTCAGGGTCAAAGACATGATGCTTCCTTTCTTTTAGGGGTCGCCCCTCTGGCGCACCCAACTTTGCTATATGGGCTCAAGAGAATATGAGCGGGTTTTACTTCAGTGCGTATGCAGCATCAGCACCTGAGCGCAGATTGGTTGGAATCTTTCCTAAAGCAGCGGCGTCTCCAATGGGAACAACGCGTTCAAAAGCACCCTGCATTGCCTCGACCAAGCTTGCATCAGGGCGAATCCCCATTGACAAAATCACCGCATCACAGTCAAAGCGCTTTTCTTCATCAGCTGCAAGGTCTTTGACGGTAATGCCCTTCGTATCAATAGAAGCAAGCTGATGCTCATAGTGCATCTGGACACCATCTTTGAACGCATCTCCAAACGACAGTTTGTCGGCTATTGAGAGAGGTTTTTCGGGCATCATTTCGATAACATCAACGTGGTTGTTCTGAAGCGCCAGCATATGAGCTGTCTCGATACCCGTCATGCCACCACCAATGATGCAGAGCTTCTTGCCTACAAAGCGAGTCTTGCCATCCAAAACGTCGCGCACCTTAACTACCGGCTCACCGTTTTCTGCCAAGATTCCCGGAATTGCACGAGGGAATGCCTCATCGGTGCCCGTTGCAACAAAGACTGCATAAGGGTTGAGCTCGCGGATTGTTTCGACATCTGCCTCGCAGTTGAGACGAACCTCGACACCCAGGCGGCGGAGCTGGCGCTCATAGTAATCAACAATCCATGCAAGGCGGTCTTTGTGAGGCGGCTTAGAGGCAAGATCCACAAGGCCACCCAGGTGTCCTGTTTTTTCAAAGAGCACGGGTGCAAAACCACGCTCAGCAAGCACAACGCAAGCTTCAAGACCTGCTGGTCCCGCACCAATAACTGCTACCGTGCGACCATCGCCATCGCGCACTAGCTCGGGGCGAGCGCGCTCACAGCGGCACCACGGATTGACGGTGCATCCCGGAATTGAGTCGTCCTCAGGCACCGGAGTAAAGCAGTACAGGCAGCTTACGCAATAGCGCAGCTCGTCTTCTCTTCCCTGCTCACATTTGTGAACGTACTCGGGGTCAGCATACAGCTCGCGACCAAAGGCAATTGCATCACATTTGCCATCTCGAACAATACCATGCATGTAGTCGGGATGACGAATGTTGCCACAGGCAGCAACCGGAACGCTCACATGGCGCTTTACCTCTGCTGCATAGTCAACTTTCCACCCTTCGGGCTCATGGCCGTTATCGCTCATATACTGGTAGCCCACCAGGGCACCACCAGCGTTTACTGTAAAGAACTGAGCTCCTGCCTCTTCAAGGATTGCTGCTGCTTGTGCAGCGCGAGCAGGAAGAATACCGCCAGCTGCGCAGTCAGAACCTTGGAGTTTGACAATAACGGTAAAACTGTCATCGCAGAGCTCTTTGGTGATGCGCTCAATGACATTCTTTGCAAAACGCGTTGAGTTCTCAATGGTGTCTGACCCGTATTCGTCAGTACGGTGATTGAACAGCGGTGAGAGCAACTGAGATGCCAGATAGGTATGAGCCATATGAAACTCAACACCATCTGCCCCAGCTTTTTTAGCGCGCACCGCTGCATCAAAGAAGCGTCCTTCGAGATTGCGCAGGTCTTCGGTTGTAAAGTCATCAACCATCGATTTCAGGCCCTCGGGCGTCTGATAGCAGCCCGAATGCCAAATCTGAAACATAATGAGCGCACCCTCACCGTGAACTGCATCAACTACCTTTTTCAGCTCATTGATTGCTTCGTCTCCAGCCAATGACGGGTTCTTCGTACCCATAAAGATGGGCGGATCTTGTGGCTCAACAAGCGGGATAATGCCTGGCACAATCAGGGCTGTTCCACCAGCCGCAATCGTTCGATAGAACTCAACATACTGGTCGCTTACCGTACCGTCGCCAGCACAGATGTACTCTGCCATGGCAGACTTAATAATGCGGTTTCTCAGTGTGTGTGGTCCTACCTTGATTGGTTCTAAAAAACTGTATCCCATATCTGCCCCTTTCTTTTGTGGACACCCTCCTCGATGTCCAATTTCCTTGCCACACAAGTGCGTTGCACCTTAACTCCCCTAAACTCGACAGCTTAAAATCATCCTCCGAGCATCTCTCCAATTGCTAACTCTCTTGTTCAGCTTCTGTCTGAATCTGTGCGGCTTCCTCGTCTATGCCTTGTGCACGAAGCACCTCTGCGAGGCTGCTCAAAAGCGTGCGATACGAGCGGGTTTGTCCAAATGAAACAAAAACGCAGTCGGCAGCTTTTCTATAGCGCTCTTCTGCCAAATCGAGGTCGCCTCGCAAATAGGCAATGCGACCTTCTGCAGCAAGAGCGGCAGAATAATCAACGCCTTGGGTATTACTCTCCTCAAATATGAAACGAGCTCGAGCTGCATGCTTTGCGGCTGACTCTAAGTCCCCTGCCTCTATGAGGAGGTCTGCCAGATTTGAACTCGACGCGGCAATCGCTACCGACTGGCTGAGCTTCTCGACAATAACAAGCGCTCGTTCCATGTAACTGCGGGCCACCTCAAGCTCACCCTTTGCCCGATATGTCAAGCCAAGGTTGTTATAGAGGCTTGCAAGCCGATAATCGTCTTCTGGAAGCTCTGCTTCATAGATGTCACGAACCACCAAAAATGTGCGTTCTGCATCGGCCAGCTTGCCCATAGCCCGGTACGCATGTGCAATGTTGAGCATGAAGGTTGCATACTCGGGACCACCTTTGAGACGAAGGGCACGAATCTCGCGCAGCAAGCGCTGGAGTGCCGCATCACACGCCTCAAAATCGCCTTGCGTGCGGCAATGTCCCATGAGCTCGTTCAGAATCGTTGCTCGATCTGCGTGATTGTTCTCATCGAGATCTGCCTCTGCCAAAAGACCCTCAAGATATTGACGTGCTTCTTGAGCTCGACCTTGACGATACAGCGCATCGAGACGCTCATAAAAATCAGGACTCAACATGTTCTGGCTTCTTTCCCACAGCAAGACCAACAGCCATAATGAGGATGTTGACTGCAATTCCAATAAACAAAGGATCGATGGGAGACCCCAGGAGGTTTCCCGCAACGACCGCAACAGGACCGGCAATTACAGAGGCCAAAGCCCACTGAGCTGCAGCCCTTCCTTTGGCATACAAAGCACAGGTCATGGGCACAAAAATGACAGCTCCTCGCAAGCCCATCGACAAGAACGAGAAATTCATAATGATGTCGCCAACGTCACCCAATGACAACACACACGCTCCGGCTAACACAATAACGATGAGTGCTTTTGAGAGCACATTACTCTTTGCAGGGCTATCAAAGGCATGCGTAAACTTCTTGATAATGTCATTAGTTAGAATGGTCGAGATACCCAAAGCAAGACCTGCTCCAGTGCCCACCGAAGCGATAAACAAGGCGCCCAGAACTACTCCGCCAAAAGCGGGAGGCAAATAATCGAGCACAAATTGAGTGAGCGCAGTCTTTGCAAGGAAGGTAGCCGGATCAGTCACCGACCTCATATACAGACCTACCAAGATGCCAAAGATACCGATAATTGGGATAAGCACAGCTGAGATAAGAGAACCCGTACGAGCTGCTTTATCACTTTTTGCACTAATGACACCTTGTGCATAGGTCTGAGTTGTCAGCACTCCCACGAGAAGCGAGAAGCCCGCACCCAAATCCTTGCCAACACCACGTGCAAAGATGCTCAGGTAGTTCACGCCAGTCTCTTCGCTAAAACTATGAATCATATCAAAGAGAGGACCGGTGCCGCCCATCATCATGAGGGCAAGCGAGCCGCAGATAACCATTGAGACGTACAGCAAGATGAGCTTAACGATACCCACCATGCCAGCCCCCTTGGTGCCACCAAAGATGACATAGAGCACCATCACGATGGCAGGAATTACAATGGTTACCCACGTTCCCATGGTCGGCGCTACTAACACCACAACGGCACTGGCTGCCAGAAGCTGGGCGATGATGTTGATAAACGTACCAATGGTATTAAGCAGAGACGCTGCAAGACCAACCGTCTCGCCATACTCTTTGCGTAAGATACCAACAACGGTAGGGGTGTTTTCCGCCCTCATACGTGCTGCATAGACGAGGGCAAGAACCAAACATCCAATTCCACCACCCAAGGTAAACCACCAAGCACTCATGCCGTAGGTATACGCTAGCTGGGCAGTACCCACCGTAGATGAGCCGCCAACCAAGGTTCCCATAATGATGCCCGCGACAACACCTGCACTATTGTCGTTTGCGGGACCTTTGGCTTTGGTGCCCGAATACAACGCCATACCCACAATAAGGGCAATAGACGCAACCATTCCGATGATGTGCAATGAGCTCATGCTGCTCCTTCTTACTGCTTGGCACGAGTGCCATAGACAGCTTCAAATCCAGGGAAGACTGGTTTTCCGGTGTATGACTTAGGCTCTTCCTCGCCGTTCAGTACACGAATGGCACCCGCTGCCAAAGCATCCATCTCAAACTCACCGGGGTAGGTAACCACAGGAGCAATCCAGCTCACGTAATCAACAATCATTGAGCACATAAGCTTGGAATAGGCAATACCTCCCGTTAAAACGATGGCATCTACCTGTCCTTTCATGGCGGCTGCCATGCTGGCGATATCTTTGCCCAATTGATAAGCCGTTGTACGATAGACTACCTCGGCAAACTTGTCGCCATCCTCAACCATCTTCTCGACTTCACGGGCATCGGAGGTACCCAGATGAGCCACCCAGCCACCTGTGCGCATGACCTTTGAAATCATGTCGTCTTTGCTATAGTCGCCCTAGAAGCACATTTCTATGACATCTGCCAAAGGTGCAGTACCACTGCGAGTAGGAGCCATACGGCCTTCACCACGTGATGAGTCAACGTTATCGACCATCTTGCCTTTCTCGTGGGCGCCAACAGAGATGCCACCGCCAAGGTGTGCCACAACAAGGTTGACTTGGTCGTAAGTGGTGTGGTGATCTGCTGCATAACGGCGGGCAACTGCACGCTGATTGAGGGGGTGCCCACGAGGAGTTCTCAGGAGCTCAACAAAACCTGTCATACGCGCTTCTTCGGTGAACTCATCAAGACTTGAGGGATCAACCACAAACGCGCGGCGTCCGTAGGTATCTGCAAAGTCTTTGGCAAGCAGTGGTCCTAAGTTGCCGGGATGCTTAGAGCCCGGGCCGATCTTGCCATGCTCATACATGGTGTCGTTAACCTCAAAGACGCCGCCTTCCATAGGAAGAAGACCTGTGCAAATGGCTGAGAAAGCATCCGCCGATGCAGGGTCGATTCCTGCGCCCTCTAGGAGCTCACCTATAACCTGTTTGCGGTATGGAAGCTGGTCTACAATCTGCTCATACTTTGCAAGCTCAGATGCCGGGTGGTCTATGTTTTGCTGAAAGACGCGCTCAGGGCCATCATAGACTGCCACCTTTGTTGACGTGGAACCGGGATTTAGGACAATGATTTTTTTCATGAGTCCCCCTTATGCAGCCTGAAGGCGTGCAACGAGACGGGCGATTGCTATGGTGTAGAGCTTGGATTCGGCAGAACTTGCACGAGACGTAAGGGCGATAGGAGCCTTAGCACCTACGATGACACCAGCCTTCTTTGCGTTTCCAAAGAACTCGGCAGTCTTTACCAGCATATTGCCAGCTTCAATATCGGGAACGAGCAAAACATCAGCTTTACCAGCAACTTCGCTTTCAATACCCTTATGCTTTGCCGCTTCCTCTGATACAACATTGTCAAACTGGAGCGGACCGTCAACAATGCAGCCGCTAATCTCACCTGCACGATTCATCTCAGTGAGCTTGGCACAATCGATAGTGCATGGCATTTTATCGTTCACGTGCTCAACTGCTGCCAAAGCGGCAACCTTGGGACACTCATTTCCCAAAGCGTGGGCAACCATCACGGCATTATTGACAAGGTCTACCTTTTGCTCAAAGCTCGGAGCAATCGTCATGGCAGGGTCGGTTACCAAAAAGAGACGATTGTAGCCATTAATCTCGAGAGCCAGCACGTCTGAAATCATATTGCCCGTACGAAGCTCATTTTCCTTATTGAGCACCGCGCGCATAATCACTGAGGTGTCAACAATTCCCTTCATGATGAACTCAGCTTTTTTATCGCGAACAAGGCGTGCTGCTACCTGACATGCCTCTTCTTTGTCTGACTCATCAATAATCTCAACGCCATCGTCACTGCGATCGAGCTCTGCCAACACAGCCTCAATCTCTGCCTTATCGCCAACCAAAATAGGCTCAACAATGTTCAAATCACGAGCCTTCATAACAGCATCAAGAACATAGCTATCCTGTGCGACAGCAACAGCAAGCTTTCCCGGCTCCCCACTCTGAGCCGCTTGGAGAAGTTCCTCCATCGTGCGAATCATCATGTTTCTCCTTTGGAAAAAGGGGGTGCAAACACACCCCCTCACTCAACAACAGCAGGTCTTTACTCGCCCCAAACCTCTTCATCACTCGGAACTTTGGCATCGGGCAAGAGCATCGCGATGCGAGCGATGTTGACCATGTGATGCCACCAAAGGTTTTCGGAGATGGAATTGTTACCCCACGAGCCACAACCCAGAGTTGCTGTGGGATTGAGACCATTGTCAAAGCCACCACCAAGACCCGACGAGCCAATCATGTTCACGCCAATACGGGAGACAGGCAGCTGCTCGCCAGCGTAGTCAATGTGCTCTTGGTTGTGAGAACGCACGATTGCACTGTGGCCTGCGCCTTCATTGAGCAGGTTTGTCTTGGCATTAGCAACACCCTCTTCCCACTCTTTGTAGGAGGTAATGCACATGACCGGGCACAGCTTCTCTTTGCAGAGGTACTCATCGGCACCGTATGCGTCAACCTTGACCATCAAGAAACGTGCATCCTCGGGTACCTCAAGACCAGCAAGACTGCCGATGAACTGAGGGCTTGCACCCACGGCGTCCTTGTTAATCATGCCATCAGGGAAGAGATTTGCACGAAGAGCATCGACATCGGCCTTCTCGTGAATGTAGAAAGCGCCTTGTGCCTCGAGCAGGCCTACAAGCTCGTCGTAATTCTCCTCTTGGACATGCACGCACTGCTCGCAGGTGCACAAAACGCCGTTGTCATAGGTACGACTGCGAGCAATCATCTCTGCTGCAGGCTCAAGCTCAACATCGGTGTCTACGACAGTTTGAACATTACCAGCACCAACGCCATATGAAGGCTTACCAGAAGAATAAGCTGCTTTGACCATGCCAGGGCCGCCCGTTGCAACCGTGGTGTCACACATGCTCATAACACAACCCGAAATCTCCATGGTGGGCTCAGGAATAACCTGAATAAGGTCTACTGGAGCTCCAACTTGCTCGAGTGCCTCACGCATCAAACGTACAGTCTCAACGCCTGTTTCTTTTGCACGCGGGTGAGGTGCCACAATGATGGCGTTACCACCCTTGAGAGCACACATGGCGTTGTGTACGGGCGTCATCGTGGGATTGGTGGTAGGTGCAATGCAACCGATAACACCAATGGGCTTTGCAACCTCAACAATACCAATCTCAGGATGACGGGCAATAATGCCACGAGACTTTACTCCCTTGAGGCGCGCCCATGTAATCTTAGTCTTACCTTTGTTCTTCATGATTTTGTCTTCGTACTTGCCCATGCCAGACTCTTCTGCCGCCATCTTGGCAAGAGGATCGGCATTATCGAAGACTGCCTTGCCGATGGCTCGAACTGCCTTGTCAACATCCTCTTGTGAGAACTGTTCAAACTCGGCTTGAGCAACACGTGCATTGTCGATTAATTGCTGTACGTACTCCTTGGGCTCCATTAATCCTCCTTGGTCGTTCCCTTACCTAATGTTCATTGTAGGACATTCTTTGTTCATATGTTTGATGATTCTATGTTATACCGTTTATCGCTTATTTGATACCGCTCAACAGAAGTGAGCGCTCATGCTCAAGAAGCTCTCTTAGGAGTTTCTCGTCGCGAGATTCTAGAGCTGCAATAGCATCTCGATAAAATGTGGTAAGTGACAATTGGGTTTGTTGAGGTGCACTTTGTAGCACCTGAAGAAGCAAATAGAACGCAATCTGAACACTCTTCTTATAGAGTTCACGTATGAGGGGATTGGGAATGCCTTCTGCTAAATGCAACTCAACAGAAGACAACATGGAGCAGAGCTGCTCATCATCAGTGGCTCTGCCCTGTTCAATTTCATCGAGCAACGCAATACACGAATCAAATGGCACAAAGCCTGAACAGCGAGCAATCTCTTTGAAGGCTATGGCTTGAATCAGGAGCTTAAACTCACAGATATCCTCAGAGGATTTCTCAGCCATAAGCATGCCTAAAAGAAGTGGATTCATCATCTGTTCTGTAAACTCGTCAACAATGTAGGTACCATCAGCTCGACGAATCTCAACAATACCCATGGCTTCGAGGATCTTCATGGCCTCTCGGA
The DNA here is from genome assembly GCA_017459605.1 of Atopobiaceae bacterium. GTDB lineage: Bacteria > Actinomycetota > Coriobacteriia > Coriobacteriales > Atopobiaceae > RGIG4373. The sequence continues at coordinate 10,088 of JAFUCQ010000118.1, read as the reverse complement.
TAGAACTCCGCCCAACACCAAGACGTTCTGCAAACTCATCTTCTGGAGGTAGCTTTTCTCCGGGCCTCAGCTCACCGCTCAGAATGGAATTAACAATACGATCGATGATTACCTCTGAGATGTTTCGACTACGCAGTGTATTGAGCAAACCTTTTGAACCCATAGTACACCCGCCTTATTTGTTCTTTGTTCTACGTTCTATAAGATAACATGACTTTCTCTTATTGCAAATAAGGCTTTACAAATGAACACTCAAAAATGTCCGTTACAGCAAATAAAGCTCCCTCAACCTTGAGGGAGCTTGGGGTACTGATATGTTTTGACACCTGATGAGAGTTGAGATTCCTTCGAGCTTTAGAGCAAAAGCTTCTCCCATACAGCTCGGCGTTCTTCCATAAAGGCAGGAATGGCTGTTGCGTCCCTGCCTGCAATGACTTCAACTTGCTTCATATAATTATCTGGGAGCAGGTGCGTCTCACCAATCTTACGTGAGTTCTCAATTGCCGTATGACGCGTAAACGATGCAATTTTATGAACAATAGCATCGAGTTCTGCTAGAAGCTTGTTGTGACAAATCTCACTTAAATAGACATTGAATGCAATACTTGCCTTATAGCACTGCTCATCCGTTGACTGAGCATCAAGCATTGTTCTTCTGAAATCCTCACCATAGTTACGGAGTTGTTCAACCTCTTCGTCTGTTGCATTTAAGAGGACCAAATATGTAACAGAATTTGAAAGCGAAATCTTGAGATCCAACAACTCATCCATTGAGCGCTCAGAAAGAATCAAACCATAAATGAGAGGATTCAAGAGTTGATTGTTGTACTCCTCAACAACGTAGGTCCCTTTTGCTCGACGAATCTCAAGCACACCAAAGGCCTCAAGCACTTTTATGGCCTCACGTACTGCATTTCGTCCAACACCGAGATTCTCACTGAACTCTGTTTCTGTGGGAATCTTGTCTCCGGGTTTCAGCTCTCCAGATATAAGCGCATCTGTTATGCGGTTGATAATAATCTGGGAGAGTGAACCCTTTGGTAAATCCTCGAATAAGGTACTGTACTGCATCGCTTTCTCTCTTTCTCAATAGTGCATATATCGCCCCTATACGTACTATTTTTGAAATGTTCTACGTTATATTAAGCATAACCTCCATATTTGGTCAACTCTCAAAAGAGCTAGAGTGACCTTGCGTTGGTCTAACCTCACGAGGGAGATTCATGAATAGAGATGAGCTTATCGCCCGCATAGTTGCTCGTGAGTGGCAGCTTTTCCAAGAGGTAGAAAACATTGGCGGCAGGGCCAGCTGCCAAGACATGCCAGATACCTTTTCTGTCATGCGGTCTTCTCAATACTCCATCTGGACGAACGACATGCTCGCAAGCTGGAACTCAGATTTGGACGCGTATTCTAATCGTGGCGCCAATCCCCTTACACTGAAATATGCCTACATGATGCAGAGCACTCATCCCGATGAATTCGAAAACATCCGTGAGCACATACCTACTATTTCTCCTGATGTGGCAAAGCTTATTGAGGCAATCATTGTCATTCAACTTGGATGGGCAGAAGAGCTTGCACAGAGCTACCCACTCACGACGCAAAGAGGTCGACCTTTGCGCACCTCACAAGATACAGCCACTCAAACCTCTCAAGAAACCTATGCGCGTGGCGAGCTGTCCACCTATTCAAAGCGCACGCTTGAACTCATGTATGCACACTTTGACAAGGCTGCACAAGCTGGCAACAACTTGCAGGAACAAATCGTTCTTACAGAAGCATGTATATACGGCTATACCAGCCTTGATGATGTAGAGAGCTCACTGGCGAATGGGAATTAATCCAGATATACAAGGTCTTGAGCTTGCTCGTTTGTTGTGGCAAGAGCGAGCGGATGAGCTTTTTGCCGGCGAGCTTGCGATGCTTGAGTGGAGTTCTGCCATAGGTCTGGTAGGGGAAGGCTCAGAGTGCTTTGGGTATGACGATTACCAATCACGAGACCATGACTGGGGGCCAGGTTTTTGTGTCTGGCTTAGCCGTGAGGATTTCTCACAGTATGGAGACGCCTTACAAAAGCGCTATGACACACTCAGCTCCCATCCCTTTGATCTATTTCAGCCTCGTTTGTCCATCTCACAAGGTGGCATGAAACGTGTAGGCGTGTTTTGTATTGAATCCTTTTATGAACAACTCCTCGGAGCTCCGATCCCCCAGAGCTTTGAAGATTGGCGGCATCTCAACGAACATGGTCTTGCCAGCGCCACGAACGGTGAAGTATTTGTCGACGCTGATGGAAGCTTTTCTCGCATACGAAACGAACTGCTCAACTACTATCCGGATGACATTCGCCTGCGAAAGATTACTCGAGGATGTATGAGAGCAGCTCAATCGGGACAGTACAACTTTATGCGCCAAGCATTACGAGGAGAAGAGCTTGCAGCATATGCTGCACTTGCAGAATTCTTTGATGCTACTCAGGAGATTGTCTTTGCTCTAGCTAAGAGGTATCGCCCCTTTTATAAGTGGTCGAGCCGAATACTTGGTGAGCTTGGGCTTTTCGGCAAAGAAGTTCACATGGGCTTAGAGGGCATCTTGGCTCTCTACAAAGCTGGCCAAATTGAAGGCGCTCATGGACTCATTAATGCGTTGTGCTCTCATATCGCTGAAGCTCTTGTTTCTCACGGACTGAGTACCAGCAATGACGGTTGGCTCGTCACTCAAGCCCGCGAGGTAAACGCACATATCAGCGATTCCCATTATCGTCAAAGCAATCTGCTTACGATATGAGGGTGCTTTGAGCGTCCACGTGTGCTCTGTTATAATTCGCTAAATCGCAGATTTTTTTCGACATTTAGCGAACTATAACACTCAGGGAGTATCATGTTTGTTGCGCGAGAAACAGAGCTGCAGCTTCTTCAGACGAGTTACCAATCACGAGAGTCCCAATTCATTGCGGTATACGGTCGAAGACGTATTGGAAAAACGGTGCTTATCCGAGAGGCATTCAAAGATCGCTTTACCTTCCAACACGCAGGTCTCGCTCAAGGCAAGCTACGTGAACAACTCTTTGCTTTTTCAAGCTCACTCGAAGAGGCAGGACTCGTCTTTACGGATGCTCCAAAAACTTGGCTCGAAGCATTTAACCTCTTAAAACGTCTTATACAAGAGTCAACGAACAAACGAAAGGTACTCTTTATCGATGAGTTGTCGTGGATGGACACCCCCCGAAGCGGTCTTCTCACAGCATTAGAGTGGTTCTGGAATAGCTGGGCATCTGCACGCACAGACATTGTTCTTGTCGTCTGCGCATCGGCCACGTCATGGATGCTCAACAAAGTAATACACAACAAGGGTGGTTTATATAACAGGCTTACACGTCAAATTGAACTCAAGCCATTTACCCTTGGTGAATGCGAACAGCTCGTTCGAGCCAAAGGCATCGAGATGAGTCGCCACCAGATAACAGAGTGCTACATGGCGATGGGTGGTGTCCCTTACTATTGGAATTTCTTGCAAAAAGGCTGGGGTGTTCCACAAGCCCTTGATGCCATCTTCTTTTCCCAAAACGGTCCACTTGCCCATGAGTTTGACTATCTCTTTAGTTCTCTCTTCAGACATCCCAAGGACTATCTCGCCATCGTAAGAGCACTTGGCTCAAAAAAGGCGGGTATGACACGAGAAGAAATCTCCCATGCAACCAAGCTCGAAAACTCGGGTAATCTCACACAAAAACTCTCCGAACTTGAGGCTTCTGGTTTTATTAGGAAATACCATGCATTTGGCAAAAAGACAAAAGGATCGCTCTTCCAACTTGTCGACAACTATACCCTCTTTTATTTCAAGTTTTTAGAAAACAATACCGATGAGCAGCGATGGTCTCATTCCTCAAATTCTGCTGCAGTGAACGCTTGGCGCGGAATAGCGTTTGAACGCGTATGCCTCGAACATATTTCTCAAATCAAGCGAGCGCTTGGTATTTCTGGTGTCCACACAGAGCTGAGTTCGTGGCAATGTGCGCCTCAGCTCGATGAGGGTATCCACGGTAGCCAAATTGACTTGCTTATCGCGCGAAAAGACAACGTTATCAACCTTTGTGAGATGAAATTCGCTTCGGGTGAATATATTCTATCCCGCACAGATGAACAAGCTATTCGAAACAAAATGGCAGACTTCTTGCGCCTTACTCACAGCAAAGATGCCCTGCATACAACACTGGTAACAACGTATGGTTTGAAAACCAATGCACACTCTGGCGTCATCCAGTCAGTAGTGACGATGAACGACCTTTTCACCCCATCCGCCTGAGCTCCAACACAATACATCGTAGTAATAGTTCGCTAAATCTTATAATTCGCTAAATCGCAGATTTTTTTCGACATTTAGCGAACTATAACGAAAGCCAACTTATCTCCCGTAGAGGTTACGAGATGAGCGGAAACACGGAAGATTTCCCCAACCAACGCAAGCGCTATCAAATTCACCCCAAAACTTCTCCGCCAAACACGCCTGAGTGTGAGAAACTTTCAAAGAGCAATTGAGCAATCGAGACGTGCTGCTGATGGAGGCTACATGATTATTGGCTTTGACAACGAGCGTTATATCACCATGCAGGCCGAGAAGATTCGAGAGCGTATTGAGCGCTTTGGTGGTAAGCTCTACCTCGAGTTTGGTGGCAAACTCTTTGACGACTATCATGCCTCGCGCGTGTTGCCGGGTTTTGCGCCAGATTCCAAAGTGTCCATGCTCAAACAGCTTGCCGATGACTCAGAGGTTGTCATTGCTATCAATGCTGAGGACGTCGAGTCAGGCAAGCGCAGAAGCGACATTGGCATCACCTACGCCGACGACGTCTTGCGCCTCATGGATGTCTTTCGTGAGATGGGTTTGCTCGTTGGCAAGGTTGTTATCACTCACTTTACCGGACAGCCCCGCGCTGAGGCCTACCAGAGCCGCCTCGAAAGTATGGGACTCAAGGTCTATCGTCACTACTTAATTGAGGGCTATCCAAGCGATATTGAGCATATCGTCAGCGACGAGGGCTTTGGCAAAAACGACTTTGTTGTCACCGAACGCCCCCTCGTGGTGGTCACCGCTCCCGGACCGGGCTCCGGAAAGCTCGCCACCTGCCTGTCTCAGCTCTACCATGAGCAGCACCGCGGTGTGCTTGCTGGATATGCCAAGTTTGAGACCTTCCCTGTATGGAATCTGCCGCTCAAGCATCCCGTCAACATTGCCTATGAGGCAGCAACCGCAGACCTCAACGACAGAAACATCATCGATCCCTTCCACCTTGAGGCATACAACGAGATAACCGTCAACTACAACCGAGATGTAGAGACCTTCCCCGTGCTCAAGGCCATGATGGAGCACATGCTCGGCGAGAGTCCGTATCAGTCCCCCACCGACATGGGCGTCAACATGGTAGGCAACTGCATTTGCGACGACGAGGTGTGTCAGCGCGCGTCAAAGAATGAAATCGTACGGCGCTACTTTTGGGCTGCCGAGAAACTCGCCCGCACGGGACCAGGCGCCGAAGAGCTCTCCAAGATTAAGCTTCTCATGAAGCAAGCCGACATCACCGAGAACTTCTCCCCCGCCCGTTCTGCAGCACTCATCAAAGAAGAAACAACCGGGCTTCCTGCAGCTGCCATGGAGCTTCCCGACGGCACCATTGTCACCGGAAAAACCACCGATCTTCTCGGTGCGGCGTCGGCGCTGCTGCTCAATGCCCTCAAACACCTGAGTAAGGTCGACCCAGACACGCTCATGATTAGCGAGGCTGCCCTCGAGCCCATTTGTCATCTCAAGACCGATTTGCTACAGAGCAAAAATCCTCGCCTGCACTCTGACGAGACCCTCATTGCGCTTTCTACAAGCTCTGCTAACAACGAATCAGCAGCTCAAGCCATTGCGGCAGCCAACCAACTGCGCGGCTGTGATGCGTACTTCTCGGTTATCATCTCGCCCACAGACGAGAACACCTATCGCACACTGGGAATCAATGTCTGCTGCGAGCCCAAGTACGAGAAGCACGACTACTACCACCGCTGATGAGACGCCCATGGCGCAGCGGGTGCCTCGTCCGCGCGCTGCTGGACCAGCTGTACTACCACCGCTCCAGCCTGCACTCGCTTAACCAAAACTCAAAGAAACACCGTTCGCGGATTGGTCGGCCAAAACAAACGCCAACTTCTGCTGTTTCATGCTTTGACAAGCCCGAGTTTGGGTATTCTCATAACTGGCTGCGTAAGGAGACGTAGGCTGACACCGCCGGAAGGGCGATTCACCCTGTGTGTCCCAATCAGGAGAAAGGTATTGAGTCATGGCATTTTTCGATCGTATTGCAGACATCCTCAAGGCAAACATCAACGACATGATTGATAGAGCCGAGGACCCCGAGAAGATGGTCAAGCAGCTCATCGTCGAGATGGAAGGCGAAGTTGACGACGCCACACAGGCTCTCGGTCAGGCAATGGGCTCCCAGAAGATGGCTGCAAAAGAGCTCGCAGACGCAATGGCAGCTTCGGCAGACTGGAACGACAAGGCCAAGCTCGCTCTCAAGGCTGGCAACGAGAAGCTCGCCAAGAAAGCTCTCGACTCCAAGGTTGGCATTGACGAGCAGGTCAAGGGTCTTCAGGCTTCCTATGACAGCATCACCGAGCAGGTCGACAAGCTCAAGGAGCAGGTCCAGGGTCTCAAGATGAAGCTCGACGAGGCTCGCGCCCGCCAGAACGTCCTCGTTGCTCGCTCCAAGATGGCAGATGCCGCAACCGAGGTTGCCACCACCATCAGCTCCACCAACATCGACTCTGCCTTTGCTAAGCTCGACAAACTCGAGCGCAAAATCGCTGAGAAAGAGGCTACCGCCGAGGCTTACACCGAGATTAACGGTGGCTTCGACGTTGAGCTCGACGAGACCTTCGAGCAGCTTGAGCACAAGGCTGCCGTAGAAGACGAGCTTGAGCGCCTCAAGGGCGAGCTCGGCATCTAAGCTCGAGTCATTTTGAAAGAGAGGTGCCGCGGCGCAGATTCCGTAACGGTTATGCATCGCGGCACTTTTGTTAAACACACATCTCGTAGAGCACGTGAAAGCGTAAGCAAACACGTATGTCGTTGAGGTCGTATCTGTGACGCGCTCATAGCTTGGTAAGCGTATACTTGATGTCGTGTACGTTTTGTTTCAACCCATAACCCGAAAGGGGTACTCGATGTTCGATGACGATATCTTCCTGTGGCTCGGAATGATTCTCGTATTTGCGTTTGCCTTCTCGTTCTGGATGACCATGAGAAGAAATCGCCAAAATGAGCTGTCTGCATCAAATAGTGCATCCGAGAAACAGCAAAAGACGCTCGCAGAAAAAGAGCAAATGGTTCAAGACATGAAGATGACCAAGACCTCTCGCGTGGTCGATGAGGTTGCTATTCTGGATGAGCTTGGCACAACTACGTCGGGCTATCGCCAGTATTGCGAGCTCATTGGTACGTCTATGGCAGAGAGCGGAGTTGTTGCTCCCTATAGCCAGAGGCCTGTTGCCTACTATGATGTGAGCTGCTACCGCATTGAGCGTATCGGCGGTCGTGATGTTGAGACCCTCGTAGCACACGAGAACTCGATTGATCCGTTCTACTTCACCGATGACTCCTGCGAGACGCCCGTCTATGTTGACTTGGCTTCATTCAAAGAGAACGTCATTTTGGTGAACTCAGCAAACCATATTGAGGGACCCAACTCTGACTTCTCGCAAGCTTTTAACAAAAAGGCAGGTATTACCGCCAATTCAAACACAACTCCGGGATTTGCCATCATGGGCAAAGTAGCAGAGTGGGCAAGCAATGTGAGCTCTACCTTTGCGCTTCCACAGCTTGGTTTGCAGCCAGCGTATGCTGGTGCCAACGGTAGTGCGGTTGATGTTGAGGAGTACACCCGCGGTCCTCGTCTGCTTCGCGCTCAGAGAAGACCCGGAGGTGTCTACGGTGGCTTTGGCTATGGCGGCTTTGGTGGTCAGATGCCCGGTGGCCTTGGTGGCTTTTTAGGAAACGGCGGCGGCTATGGCTGGGGTGGCACCTTTGGTGTACCGCGACCTATCCCACGTAGCTCGAGCGCTGGCGACATGCTCACGGGTGTTGCTCTTGGTGCCTTGCTCTCAACGCTGAACCAGTCTGTCAACCAAAGCGCAACGGGTGGCAACTCTAATCAGGGTAGCTTCCGTGGTTATCGCATTGTAGAAGACGTGGTGCCGCTGGGAAGTCCCATCTACTGCATCGGCGAGATTTATCGCAACGGATCAGACGTGTACATGGGTATTTCCCGTGCTAAGGACTATCCCACGTCGTTCTTTGCCTGCAAGCCTGAATCTGAGGTTATCTCGCAGCTTTCAAGCTAGAGTTCAAAACAAAAGGCACAGCACAGCAGTCTCGTGTATGATGACACGGGGCTGCTTTGTTATTCATAGTGGCCAAGTTGTAGACCTGCCGACAAGAAAGGATAGAGGCTATGGGCGAAAGGATGCGTAAGCTATCAGTCTTTCTGATTACCTTAGCACTCGCATGTACATTCTCATTTTCGATGAAGACACATGTGACTGCTGAGGCTGCAGAGACTCCTGTTCAGACAACTGCTTCGGACGAATCGCTGAGTCCTCATGAAGCGGATGGAGCCATCTCAATTACCGTTTTGCACACCAACGACGTACACTGTGGCATCGATAATTATCCCAAGGTCGCTGGTTATCGTGACAAGCTTGTTGAAGAAGGAAAGAATGTCATCCTTGTCGATGCGGGTGATCACGTTCAAGGTGAAGCCATTGGTTTACTCACCAAGGGCGAAGAAATCATCACTATTATGAATGGCACTGGATATGACGTTGCAGTTCTTGGCAATCATGAGTTTGATTACGCCATGGATCAGTTTCTCAAGAATGTCTCTAATGCACAGTATCCCTACATTTCTGCCAACTTCAAGAAGGCTGATGGCACAAGTGTTGCTGATATCCAGCCCTACTTTATAATGGAAGTACAAGGCAAAAAGATAGCGTTTGTTGGCATTTCGACCCCTGAAACCTATACCACATCAACACCCGTTTATTTCCAGGACGACAACGGAAACTGGGTGTATACCTTCAACGAAAACAACTTCTATCCCAGCATCCAACAAGCCATCGACGCCGCTCAATCTGCGGGAGCCGATGTGGTAATTGGTATTGGTCATACTGGCATGAAAGGCTCTCAGCCAGAATGGAATAGCCAAAGCATCATTGCCAACACAACTGGTCTTGATGCCTATATTGATGGTCACTCCCATGAAGAAGTGGCAGGACCCGATTACAACAACACGACCTTCTATGACAAGTCCGGCAAAGCGATACCCTATGCACAAACGGGCACAAAGCTTGCCAATCTTGGTGAGATGACCATTAGCATCTCTTCTGAGGGAGCAGTGTCTGTAAGCACGAGTCTTATCAAACTTGAAGATGTAACTGAGCGCAATGAGCGTGTTCAGGCTCTGGTCGATGCTGCTAACAAAATGGTTGACGATTATCTGGGTGAAGTAATAGGTACTGCAGAAGCTGACCTTACAATTCTCGATGCTGATGGAAACAGAATCGTGCGGATAAGCGAAACCAACCTTGGCGATTTTAATGCTGATGCCTTCCGTTGGGTTACGGGAGCTGACATTGCCCTCGTTAACTCAGGTGGTGTGCGCAAGAATCTCAATAAGGGAGACGTCAGTAGGCAAAATCTTATGGATGTTAACCCCTTTGGCAACGATGTTATCAAGATTAAGGCGACTGGCCAGCAAATTCTCGATGCACTTGAGCATGGCGCACGAAAATACCCAGACGAAAACGGTGGCTTTTTGCAAGTATCAGGTCTCACCTACGATATTTATGATGATGTTGAAAGCCCCGTTCTCGCCGACGACAAAAGCGCATTCCTTGGAATCGAAGAGGGTAAGGATAGAAGAGTTGGCAATGTCAAGATTGGCGGACTGCCAATCGATCCAAACGCAACGTACACCGTTGGAGGCACTTCCTATCTCCTCCAGCTATCTGGTGACGGTATGACAATGTTTGCAGGAACAGAAG
>JAFUCQ010000117.1 GCA_017459605.1 Atopobiaceae bacterium | reverse complement strand
GCCCCAGCTATCACTCATTGATGGTAAGACGGCAGGACAAGTAGAATCCACAGTTCATCGGCACTAATTCATCATCTAACACAGTTCTCAAAAACCTTTGTCCTCTGGACGTGTGGGTTCAACTCCCACCTCGGGCACCATCTCTTATCTGGTGATTTACATACTGCACAAAATTTGGATAACAATATCAACCAAGAGCAACCAACAAGCTCGTCAAAGTAGTAATTTTGCGGACAGCTTAGGGTGCAGATTACGATATAAGATTTCGAATCAAAGCAAGCTTGTTATTTCCAATTACTGTTGCAGTTGTCCATAGTCCCAAACATAGCTTTCGACATGAACATAAAGCGCCTCATTCATGCACGTTTTCTGACTTCCCGTGCGGTCAAATTAACTAGTCGAGAGTAAAAGAGTGCATGGATACCTGCCGTAATCCATACACTCATAAGAGTTGTTGGACTGTAGAATTGCCCGTCCGAAAAACGTCAAAGCATATCGGGGCTAGCGCCACCGCGTCGCACGAAATGTTCGGCGCAGTGGGCGCGTTTGGATAACAGATAGCTAGACGCAGAAGCCGGGGGCAACGCCACTAGCACCGTGGGCGTTGAGGCCGCCGCGCGGGTGGCCGTCGGCATGCACGAAACTGAAGCTACCCGAGTGGTCCGGGTGCGGCGAACGCAACCACCAGACGCAGGACTCGCCTGTCTTATTCGAATAGCCCCAACCTACGAGCGCCGTCTTTACCAGTTCAGGATAGCTCTCACTTCCTTCGACACTAATACCGTCTCCCACACCAGCGTCACGGAAGCGCATATATTGAGTACCTTCTGCATTGTAGATGTCATCATAATAATTGTAGGTAATACTTCCCTTTTGGCCGCGCCACCAACCAATCTGTCCGCAGAGCTCACGCATTGAGGGCAACCACAGTTTATCTTGGGTGGTAGTTACTGAAGAGACAGTTTCGGTCACACCCACGTTGTTAGTGCGTTTGTTCACCGAGATGATAACCTTGGACAAGTCACTGGGGAGTTGACCCATAAGGTCTGATGCTAACCAAGAGCGCATCTCAGAGGATTTCCAGCCTCCTTGATTGGTCCAATTGTTATTCATGACATGACCCGTTACACACTCCACAAACTGGAAGGTAAGTCCTGCTTTTCCACCTGATGCTTTGTCATCATGGTTGATGCCAATAATTTGGACGTGAGCCTCAACTCCATTGACACTCACTTTCTTGGTTTGATTATCAAGCTTTCCATTAGCTCCTATGATGTGATAGGTCTTGGCAATCTCAATGCCTGCAGCTTCTGTGCGTGCAGCAGAAATCTCTTTGCTGATAGCTGAGAGCTCTTGCCATGAGTAGTCTTCAAGATAGCGCTCAGTATAGGTGGCGGTAACCGTGAGATTGCCCGTTACTTTGCTGTAGGCCTTATCCCACTTGTTAAATGCGTATCCTTTGTGGGTTGGAGCAGTAGGGGCTGTGGCTGCAGCTCCATGTTTAACCTTTTGCGTCTTGATGGTTTTGTTGTCAAGACCATCTTTGAAGGTAACGGTGTAGGTGTTTTGGGTGTAGGTAGCAGTAACAGTTGTGTTAGCGGTAATCTTGGTAAATGCCTTATCCCACTTTGCAAAGGTATAGCCTGTGTGAGCAGGAGGAGCCGGAGCAGTCGCTGCCTTGCCACTTTCAACCTTCTCGGTCTTCAAGGTCTTGCCATCAACACCATCTTTGAAAGTCACGGTATAGGTCTTAGGGGAAGCAGGCTTTGCATTGGGATTGACGCCATACCAGCCAATACCTTCTGCTCTCCACCCAATCCTCACTAGCATGTCGTTCTCGGCTTTGTTGGTGGTGTAGTTGTGAGTTCCCGTCTTGGCATTGGGATTGTATTGGCGATACAGAGGTACTGCTTTGGTTTCTGATGAATACCAGCCAATGCCTTCGTATCTCCAGCCGACACGCTTTAACATGTCTCTTTCTGGTGCAGACTGAGTGTAGTGGTGATCTCCTGCATTGGGGTTATAGAGACGATACACAGGAGCATTGGACTTTACCGGGGCTGTCCAGCCGATGCCTTCATACTTCCAGCCAGCCTTCACAACAGCGTTTTTCTCAGCAGTTGAGGCTGTATAGAAGTGTTCTCCTGAGTTGGGATTGTAAAGGCGGTGCATCTGCTGGGTGCCACCAGAGTCTGCAGCATAGGCAGGCGCTGCAACTCCTGCCATACAGACAAGCGCCACAAACAGCATGCCAATGATTACTAAGGCTCTCTTTCTCATGGGTCTCCAATCTTTTAGATTAAAACCAGCAAAAAGAGTGTCTCAGATAAAGCCCCCCCCCGACAAGGTTTTTTTAAAGCTGAATCTGCTAGTGGACTGTGAAGCAAACCTCGAGAAAGAGTCCGAATGTAAAGCGTGTACCAACCTTCTCGGCAAAACTACCGACTATAGAAACCATGAGAAGGATTTCCGCAGGATGCATCGTCCCTCATTTTCTATAGTCGGTAATTATCGTTGGGAGTTGGCGTCACGGGATTTCGTTGGAAGTTGTCGTCACTGGTTTTTTGGAAGTTGTCGTCACTGGTTTATGTTGGGAGCTGTCATCACAGGTTTTATGTTGAGAGTTGCCGTCACGGGTTTTACGGCGAGCGCTGTCGTCGTGGGCTTTTCCGCTGACTGTTGTCATGGGCTTTGCATTGAAAGTTGCTTGTGCAGGAGATGGTATCTGCAGTCAATGTGCTTCGAGAATGGCGAGGATTACCAGAGCTGAAATTATCAACCCCAGACCGCGTGCAGCTCGATTCATCTCGCGCACAATCGACAAGCTCCCAGAGTATCAACCCCAGACCGCGTGTAGCTCGAGGCACACACGGTCAGCCTCACCTTCGGGCGATATATTACAGAGCGTTCACAAGGTCAAGCGACCCAAGCGATACAATAGAGGCGATTCACACGCCAATAAAGTACAGGATTGGACTCACATCATGCTCATCAACAACAAGATTTGGCTGGCGCAAGGAAATGCCGCATGCTGCCTGCTGCTCAACCAAGCAAATCGCCATGGCTTTATCGCAGGAGCTTCGGGCACCGGCAAAACCGTCACCTCAAAAGTCATGGCCGAGGGTTTCTCACAGGCTGGAATCCCTGTATTCATGGCAGATGTCAAAGGGGACATGACCGGCATGGCTCAAGCAGGCGAGCTCTCAGATGGTCTCGCCAAGCGCTTTGAGCTCTTTGACCTCTCCGCAGATGAGTTCAGCTTTGAGGGAAATCCCGTGCGCTTTTGGGACATGATGGCAGATCAAGGTTGCCCGGTACGCATTACCATCTCTGACATGGGTCCCACCATGCTCGCGCGCCTGCTAGGTCTGAGCGATGTCCAAAAAGGTGTTCTCGACATCGTCTTTCGCATTGCAGACGACAAGCAGATGCTCCTTATCGACCTCAAAGATCTTCGCGCTATGTTGAGCTATGTATCAGAACACAAAGACGAGTATTCTGACCTTTACGGAAACATCGCCCGCCAGTCGGTGAACGCCATCCAGCGCTCGCTCATTTCGGTCGAAGATCAAGGTGGTGACATCTTCTTTGGCGAGCCCAACCTCGAGCTCTCTGACTGGTTTGCCCACGCCCCCGACGGTCGCGGCTACATCAACATCTTGAGCGCAACAAAGCTCGTCCAAACGCCCCAGCTCTACGCCATGTTTTTGCTGTGGATGATGAGCTCGCTGTTCGACACCCTTCCCGAGGTAGGCGACCTCGACAAACCCCGCTTTATCTTCTTCTTTGACGAGGCGCACCTGCTGTTTAACGACATGCCCAAGGAACTGCGCGACAAGATTGTGCAGGTCGTCAAGCTCATTCGCTCCAAGGGTGTGGGAATCTACTTCATCACCCAATCGCCCAACGACATCCCCAACGAGGTGCTGGCGCAGCTCTCCAACCGTGTTCAGCACGGCCTTCGTGCCTACACCCCGGCCGAGCTCAAGGTGCTCAAAGCAGCAGCTGAGGGCTTCAGGGAAAACCCCTCCTTCGATAGCGCCCAAGCCCTCGAGGAGCTGGCCACCGGAGAAGCGCTCGTGTCGCTGCTCGACGAAGACGGCAAGCCGAGCATTGTTGAGCGCGCATGGGTGTTGCCGCCGCGGTGCCGTATGGCAGCCGCTGACCCCGATATCATTGATGATGCCATCGATGACCAAATCGAGATTAACGAGAAGTACGGCGTTGCCATCGACCGCGAAAGCGCTTACGAGATAATCCAAGGTGAGAGCGCTGCCTCGGCTGAGCGTGCCGCCCTCGAAGCGGAGCGCCTTGCGTTTGAGAAGGAAAAAGAAGCCTTTGAGCGTCAGCGCCAAAAAGAGGCAGAGGCCGCCGCAAAAGCACAAGCCAAGCAAGAAGAGCGAGACGCCCGCGCACTCGAGCGAGAACTCGAACGTCAGCGCAAAGAGGCTGAGCGTGAGCTCGAACGCAGGCAACGCGCCCTTGAGCGAGAAGCCCAAGCTGCCGCAAAGAAGGCAGAGCAGGAAGCTGAGCGCAGGAAGCGTCAGCAAGAACGAACGGTTTCGACCATCTTTAACACGATAGGACGTGAGGCTGCTCGTCAGATTACCCGTGGCATTTTTGGAGGACTCAAGCGCTAGGTGCGTTGGTAGCTGGGGACTCAGTACTCGTAGCCAGCGGGTGCAGGCTAAAAGGGCTCGATGCGTTGGTAGCTGGAGACTCAGCGTTCCTGACCTGCGGGTGCAGCTAAAAGCACTCGGTGCTGAGGCCTCAGTACTCGTGACCTGCGGGTGCAGCCTAAAGCGCTCGGTGCTGGGAGCTCAGCGTTCTTGCCCGCCAAACGAAGCCTCAAGTGCCTGTCGTCTGTGCACACGAGACTTCCCGCACTTGGCATGTGAGCTGTCAGCGCCTCAAGCGCTCAAACTCGCGCAAGATGGGAGAAAGTTCTGCTTATTCGGTTGACTTTCGATTACGCACAGAACTATGCCACAAGACCTGTCAAAGTAGATGGTCTAGCAACAAATATCAGCCGAGCACTAAAGGCTCGTTTTGTAACACACAGGAGAATGGAGAGGAGCTCGCTTGATGGATAGTCTCTTGGGCCACATAGACGGACCTGAGGATCTCAAGCGCTTAGCACTTGAGCAGCTTCCCCATCTTGCTACCGAGATTCGCCAAGCACTGCTCGCCCGCTTTGAGCAGGTAGGTGGTCATGTTGGCCCAAATCTTGGCGTTGTTGAGGCAACCATTGCTCTGCACTATGTCTTCAACTCCCCTGTCGACAAAATCGTCTTTGACGTTTCTCACCAGTGCTACACCCACAAAATTCTCACCGGCAGACGCACCGCATACACCGACCCTTCCCGTTATCTCGAGGTCTCCGGGTTTACCAATCCAGAAGAAAGTCCCCACGACATTTTCTCGATTGGGCACAGCTCAACCGCCACAAGCCTTGCTCTCGGTTTGGCAAAAGCACGCGACTTGCAGGGTGAGTCATACGAGGTTATTACCTTTGTTGGCGATGGTGCGCTGAGCGGTGGTGAGGCGTATGAGGGTCTCGACAATGCAGCTGCTTACGGTGGCAAGTTTATCATCGTGCTCAACGATAATGACATGTCGATTGCTCCCAACCAAGGCGGTCTCTACGGTCACCTCGCAAAGCTTCGCCATAGCAAAGGCAGTAGCTCAGAGAACATCTTCAAAGAACTTGGCTTTGACTACCTCTATGTTGAGGATGGCCACGATATTTCCGCGCTTGTCTCGGCATTTCAAGCTGCACGAGAGGCTAACACACCCATCGTGGTTCATATCCACACCACAAAGGGCAAAGGGCATCCTGAGGCAGAAGTTGACCGCGAGGCATGGCACGAGATAAAGCTTCCCCAGCGGGCTCGTCCTGAGTTTAAGCGTCTCATGAGCTCCATCACAGACCAACTGCTTGAGCGCATGCATAAAGACCCATCTATAGTGCTGATATCGCCGGGAACTCCCAGCTCACAGGGTATTACCCCTGAGTTTCGGGAGCAGGCAGGTACTCAGTTTGTAGACGTGGGTATTACCGAGGAGCACTCTGTTGCCTTTATCTCGGGTCTTGCGCGCGGAGGTGCCAAACCCGTGCTTGCTATCGCGAGCACCTTTTTGCAGCGCACCTATGACCAGCTCTTACAAGACCTCGCGCTCAACTCGAGTCCTGCCACCATCTTGGTTTACGCAAGCGGATTCACCCAACGAGAAGCCACTCACTGTGGCATGTTTGATATCGCGATGACGTCTTCGATTCCCAATCTGCTCTGTTTGGCTCCTGCTACCCAAGACGACTGCCTTGCCATGATTGACTGGTCACTTGACCAGCAGGAACGACCCGTTCTTATTCGCATTCCAACCACGCTTGCCTCCGAGGGTAACGCAGGTGCTTTTGACGACAAACAGATTGGTCGCTTTCATGTGGTAAACCAAGGCGCCCGCGTTGCCATTATTGGTCTTGGAAGCGCGTTTTCACTTGCGCTCATGGCACGAGACGAACTGTCGCTTACCGCAGGCATCAACGCTACGCTCATCAATCCACTTACCTACTCCCAGCTCGACGAAGAACTGCTCTTTGAGCTTGAAGGCGAGCATGACGTGGTGGTTACCATTGAAAGTGGCGTGCTCGATGGCGGTTTTGGAGAGCGGATTGCTCGTTTTTATGGAACGCGTCCCATGCGCGTTGTATGCATGGGCGGCGACAAAGAGTTCACCGAGCGTGTTGCCGTAACCGAGCAGCTTGAGCGCTATGGGCTGACCCCCGAGGCAATGTGTGCGCGTATTCTCGAGGCTCTCGAGTCGTAGTGAGGTTCGCTCATGAGTGAGCCCGACGAACACAGTGCTGCCTTTGATGATGAGAATCCCGCAGAAGGGCATGACGACTTGGCTGGAGCAGACAGCCACACTGAGCCGGACGACTTGGCAGAGATTCGGGCTTCCATCAATGCGCAAGCTGAGGCCCAGAACAAGCAACTCTCAGATGACGACCACCTCGTAGAAGGTCCACTGTCGCTCGCATGGCCGGTCCGACCTGCCAAAAACATCTCACACATTCCGCTGTTCAATGGCATTGGTGATGTCTTTGATACAACAGAGCCTCCCCATCCAGCCTATGTCTTGGATGAAGAGCAAACCAACGAAGTTGAGGTTCGTGTTGAAGATGATGATGAGTCGCTCATCTTTTTAGACGAGGTCGACCACGGTGATGATTTGAGTCTTGATGCAGAAGATGAAGCAGCCCTATCTGACTTTTTTCATCAGATAAGGCTGTTTTTGCTCGTAGTTCTCGCAGAAATTGTGTTTTGGGCGATGCTGCCGTAGGGCAATGCTGCCTTAGAACCGCTACATATTCAGATACGGGTTTGTCGCCAGCTCGCGCTCCATCGTGGTTACCGGTCCATGCCCACAAAGCAGCAAGGTCTCAGGCGGCAGTTCCTTCTTCAAGCGGTCGAGCGTTTGCATGAGCGTGGCGTAATCGCCACCGAGAAGGTCGGTGCGTCCCACTGAACCAGCAAAGATGGTGTCACCCATAAGAGCAATTCCCTCGCCCACCAAAGCAACGCCTCCCGGCGTGTGACCAGGGCAGTTGATAACGCGGAAGCTCCTGCTACCCACGCTTACCTCATCGCCCTCGTTCAAGTAGAAATCGGGCTCGGGAGCGTCGTCGTCATAGCTCCATCCCATGTGGCTCGACAGCTCATTTGCCCGCGTGGCACGCTCGGCGTCGGTTTGGCTAATGCCATAGGGAGCACCAGTCTCTTTAATAAGGGCCTTGACGCCACCAACGTGGTCTCCATGGCCGTGGGTTGCCACAATCTTGGTGACCTTCACGTCTTTGAGCTGCTCAGCGAGGGCTTTTCCTGAGGCACCCGGGTCTACCACCATGGCCTCTCCGTCGCTCACAACCACATAACAATTGGTCTCGAGTTGCCCCACAACAAACTGACGAATCTCGGGATATCCATTGGGTGTTTCTTCGTTTTGGTCTGCCATGCTAGATTCTCCTTTTCATCTGACCTGACCCCTCACCCGGCTTCAAGCGGCGTGCCTCGAAAACCGAAGGCACACGTCCCACCGTTGCAAGCAGGGGATCGAGCAGAGACACATCCGATAGTGCAATAAGAAAACGGAAATACGCAACACCAGAATTACCAATACCCATGGTTGACGACAGAATGTTGGCGCCTGTCTCGCTCAGAGCTGCGCTGATATCCTTGAGCAGACTCAGGCGGTCAGTTGCCTCCACCACAATCTCAACCTGAAACTCAGTGGCACCTGACGCATCCCAGCGAACCTCAATCACGCGCTCGGGGTTTTGCATGAGGTTTTTGGCGTTCGGGCAACTCGAACGGTGTACCGACACACCGCCACCACGGGTAACAAAGCCCATGATGTCGTCTCCTGCTACAGGATTACAGCAGTGTGCGAGATGTGCTGCCAAGTCGGGATCGCCTGCCACAATAATGCCGTGGTTGGGATGGCGCTTGCCGCGGTGCTGTTTCTTGCGAGCAGAGCGAGGAGCAACCATGGGCGTGTTCTCATCGAGCATGCCGTTGCGTTTGCCCTCAGCGGCAACTTGTCTGATGGCTGCAGCGAGTGCTGCCGGAGTCCCCTCTTCAAGTGCTGCCTGAACCTTGTTGGCAACCGCTTTGAGGGTCACCTTACCGGTGGCAATACCTGCCAACATGTCGTCAGCGGTTTTGAACTTGAAAGTCTCAGCAACAGCAGCAATGGCTTTGCTCGAGCGCGGTGTTGAGATACCATAGCCGCGCTTGCGCATTTCACGCGCCAATTCTGAGCGGCCTGTCTCGGCATCGGTCGACTTGTTTGCCACCGAGAAGTAGCGCCGAATCTTTGCGCGCGCCGACGGCGTAGCAACGATACTCAACCAATCCTGCGACGGCTTGGCGTTTTTGTTGGTAAGAATCTCTACGCGGTCACCCGAGCTGAGCTCGCTGTTAAGCGGCACCACCGAGCCGTTCACCTTGGCACCAACGCAGTGATTGCCCACCTCGGAGTGCACCGTATAGGCAAAGTCGAGCGGGGTCGAACCGCGCCTCAAGCTCATAACCTCGCCTTTTGGCGTAAAGACAAAAATCTCGTCTTCAAACAGGTCAATGCGAAGCGAGGTGAGAAACTCGTGTGGGTCTCCCATGTCTGCCTCGGTAGTCCAGTCGAGGCTTCGGCGAATCCAGTTGATTTGGTTGTTAATCGACTTGTCTTCGCGGTCCATCACACCTTCAGAGTTGCCTGACTTTTTGTACAGCCAGTGTGCAGCAATGCCAAACTCTGCCTGTTCGTGCATGTCAACCGTGCGAATCTGAATCTCAATGGGACGGCCCGTTGGCCCCACCACCGTGGTATGCAAGGACTGGTAGAGATTGGGCTTGGGTGTTGCAATATAGTCTTTGAAGCGACCGGGCAAGGGATGCCACAGCGAGTGGACCGCTCCGAGCGCCGAATAGCAATCTCCCACGCTCTGGGTGATAACGCGCAGGGCGATAAGGTCATAGATGTCAGAGAACTCCACGTCGCGGTTTCTCATCTTTTGGAAAATCGACCACAGGTGCTTGGGGCGACCCGTAATCTGGTAGCCCTGCAAGCCCGCCCGATTCAGCTCATCTCCAAGCGTTTTAATAGCCGCATCGGTATCGAGTTCGCGCTGCTCGCGTGAGTCTTGCACCATGCGCGCAATGCGCTGGTAGTCATCAGGATCGAGGTAAAAAAATGCGAGGTCTTCGAGCTCCCATTTGATGCTCGAGATACCCAAGCGATCAGCCAACGGAGCGTACACATCCATGGTCTCGCGTGCTTTGAAGATGCGCCTGTCAGGAGCCAGCGCCGCAAGCGTTCTCATATTATGCAAGCGGTCTGCAATCTTGATGATAACCACGCGTATGTCTTTTGACATAGCAAGAAACATCTTGCGCAGGTTAAGCGCCTGTTTGGCATCCATTGAATCAACTTCGATGTTCGTGAGCTTGGTGACACCGTCAACCAGCTCTGCCACAGCAGGCCCAAAGCGCTCGGTCACCTGCTCAAGGCTGACATCGGTATCTTCTACGGTGTCATGCAAAAGCGCTGCACAGATAACATCTTCATCCATGCGCAGCTCATGACTCAAGATGATACCCACTTCAACCGGGTGGTTAATGTAGGGCTCGCCCGAGCGCCGCCGCTGGTTGATGTGTTTGTCTGCAGCAAAGATGTAGGCGTCTTCAATCTTTTCGAGGGACTGAGCTGGCAAATATCGACGACAACTGTCGCGCAGCAGCGTCCAGTTATCAGCGCCAAGCTTGGGTCTGCGGCGTGGCTTGGCAACGGCAACCGGCTGGGTTTGCCCCGGAGCCTTGCCAACCGTTTGCTGTAACAGCGAATCAGCCATGTGTACCCTCCCCTACGCGCGTACCAAAATCAGGAGTGATAGGACGATTGATGCGATCGAGCAACTGCTCAGTCGTAGCATGAAGTACCCAATCTCTAAAATCGCCAAACTCCTCGAGCGAGCGCATCCCCTCTTGGTAGCGGATTGATTGCCCAAGCTCCATGCGATGAGGCGACTCAACCATCAAGATGCGGCGAGCAGATCCGTAACCACTCGTGGTGAGAAAACCAAGCTCTCGAAAGACCGATACCCCACACGACACGGAGCGCTCAGAGATATGACTTTTAGGATCAAACTCATGGCAGGCATCGGCAAGCTGGGAATTGCTCATATGAAGCATAGCATCTCCCTGCTCTCGAACTTGGTTTTGAGAAAGATTGCGCATCACGCGGTACAGCGTTGCCAGCTCAGCACGTGAAGGAGCTGCAGATGACAAGATCGTATCGTTAATACGTGAGTCTCTGACTCCAAACATGATGTGCACCTGAGCATCGTTGCCGTCTCTGCCTGCACGCCCCGACATCTGGTTAAATTCAATCGAGCCAAAGGGCATGTGGTACAGAACAACATTTCTGATATCAGGCAGATTGACACCCTCGCCAAAGGCGCTGGTCGAGACAATGCAGCACAGATTTCCGTTCCTAAACGCCTCTTCTACCATGAGACGCTCTTTGCGCGTGAGTCCAGCATTGTAAAAGGCAATGCGGTCTGCCAGCTCAGGAATGCGCCTGCGCAAGGTCCGTGCAAGCGAGACAGACTGCTCGCGTGAGTTCACATACACCACGGTTTTGTCGCCCGATGCCACGCATGAAACGAGGGCGGCTTCGCGGTCTGGCAGCTCACGGTCATCGATAAGCAGGAGGTTTTCTCGTACTGTATCGTCAACAATGACCTCGTCTATCGAGAAAAGCTCAGCAATCCTCGACGACGTCTCCGTTGACGAGGTGGCGCTACACGCCAACAACACGGGATGTCCGAGCGTCTCAAGCACCCGAGGAAACTCCTGATAGGCACTACGCAGGGACTTTCCGCCTGCTGCGTGGTGTGCTTCATCGACCACCACAAAGCCAACGCGACCTGACTCAGCAAAGCGCTCCGCGTGAATGGCGAGAAACTCTGGCGTCGTGAGCAAGACATCGACAGCTCCGGCTGTAAGTGCCGAGAAAATCTCATCGCGCTCGTCGGTCGAGGTTTCTCCCGTGAGCACGCGCGTTTCCATACCCAGCGAACTAAACGCCTTGCCTAAGTGGAAGCTCTGATCTGCCACGAGAGCCCGCAGAGGATACACAAAGACACTGGCTCTGCTCTTCATGATGGCTTCTCGAGCAGCATGGATGTGAAAAATTAGCGATTTGCCTCTGCCGGTTGCCATAACTACCAGCGTCGACTTTCCCTGCGCCAGAGCATCAATCGCTGCTTGCTGTGCAGGCAGGAGTTGGTTGTTTCCAATAAGGGTTTCACGGAGCTTGTTTACGAGGCTTGTCTCATCAAGCTCAACAAGCTCACGACGAAGCATCAGCTCGGGTGTCTCCTGAGAACCACAGAGAATGCCGGTAGCACCAAGACGTCGTACCTCAATGTTCACACCGATGCTCTTTCCCGCATCGCCTCCGGTAAGCTGGCGAACATGTGCCACGTAGTTTGCGCCAGCGTCAAGGGCGGGAGCGAGTTCTTGGGCAATCTGAGAACGAAGGTAGCCCACCTTCTCGCCGGTACCTCTGACAAAGGCAATGGCATTGTGGTCATAAGCATTATCAGGCTCACGGCGCAACACCAAGGCTTCGCCAGACACCAGTGAGCGAACCACCTGCTGGCGCTCCTCAAAGCTCACGCCAACAATCTTGGTAAAGAAGGACTCGCGGTCTACGATACCCGCGAGACTCTCACGAGCACAAATCTGCTCAGCTCGATCAAAGAGGTGCTCGACCAGCTCTGCCTCGCCCATCTCATGGTTTTCACTCGCGCTTCTCATGAGAATGTCTTTAATCATGAGCTTGGGACGGGTTCGTCCCTGCCATGTTTCCATGATTGCCTCAAAGACCAGATCAACCGCACCATCATAATCGGCAAGTTCTACCACATTGTTGGTTCTAAAACTAATCGCCGATACCGAATGAATGCCATCGGTAGCAATGAAGCGCAGGTGGTCGCCGTCTTGTCCCACGCGAGCACGCGAGCGCATAGTCACACCACAGGTTGCAAAGATGGGAAGCTTGTTGCCCTGACCAAAGGGCTCAAGCATATCAAGCGAGGTAATGGCTGTGGGCGTAAGCTCACTCATGCTCACCAGCGCCGTGATTTCTCCACGGTCTTCAAAGCTTTCCTCGTCAAATGCAGAGAGCACCTGCTCAAGACGGTCTCGGAGCTCATTTAAGCGCGATGCTTCAACCGTAATGCCCACCGCTCCTGCATGTCCACCGAAACGAACCAGAACATCCGAGCACTGCTCGACCACATGGAACAGGTCAATCGAGCCAACCGAGCGGCCCGACCCGCGAGCAATGCCATCTTCAATCGTAAATAGCAAGGCTGGTACGTGGTATTTGCTCACCAGTTTGCTGGCAACGATTCCTTTGACACCCTCATGCCAACCTTCGCCACCAACCACAATAACGCGCCCGCCCGTATAGCTCTCCTCAACCATAGCCATGGCATTTTCTACGAGCTCAGACTCCATTTGCCGACGCTGGAGATTGATGGATTCGAGTTGTTCTGCCAAGCTCATTGCCTCAGTTGCATCACGGGTAAGCATGAGGTTCAAAGCGACATCGGTCTTTCCCATGCGACCTGCTGCATTGAGCCGAGGAACGAGCGTAAAGGGAAGGTTGGCAGCCGTGAGCTCTGAGAGCTCAACACCTGCAACCGCTGCAAGCGCAACCAAACCAGGTCGCGGATTGGATTGCATGCGAGCCATGCCGTCGGCTACGAGCGCACGGTTCTCACCAACCAAAAGCATCATGTCTGAAATGGTGCCCAAGCTGGCATAATCGGTGTAGCTGCGCCACAGGTTGGGCTTGCCAAAGCGCTCACCTAAGACACAGAGCAACTTGAGGGCAACGCCTGCGCCTGCAAGCTCTCTCGATGGACAGTCGAGCGAGAGTTTGGGATCGGTTACCGGTATGCCTTGTGGTACAAGCCCCGCTGGCTCGTGGTGATCTGTTACCACCACATCAACGCCTTGGTCTGAAATCCAATCGATTTCGGCAGAGCTTGCAATACCGTTATCAACCGTCACCACAAGTGAGGGCTGACATGCCTCAATAACGCGCATCAATGCTTTTTGAGAAAGGCCGTAGCCCTCATCAAAGCGGTGAGGAATAAAGGGATAGACCTCAGCGCCTAAATCGCGCAAGCCAAGTGTGAGCAGAGCTGTTGACGACATGCCATCAACGTCAAAGTCGCCAAAAACAGCAATCTTTTCTCCTGCGAGCAACGCCTGCTCAACGCGGTCAGCCACCTCACGCATGCCGGGAATACAAAACGGATGTGCCCAATCACGCTCAAGTGAGGGATGCAAAAAGGCATGTGCTGCCTCTGGAGAAGTGATACCGCGGGCAACCATAACCCGAGCGGGTAAGGCATCAATGCCAAGCTCTTCTACGAGGCGGCGCTCAGCCGCCCCGTTAGAAGGAAGAATTTCCCAGCGCTTGCTATCAACAACCCGCGCCATCTCGATTAAGCCTCGACTGGCTGCGCCGAAGCGCTGCCATACTTAGCCTCCATCTTTGACCAGTGATCTTCGCTCGTCTTCCAGATAGCGTGGATAGGACTTGCAACACCAATGGATGAGTAGGCACCCAAAACGAGGCCAACAGCCATAGCAAATGCGAAGTCTTTGAGGGTAGCGCCACCAAAGAGAAGCATGCAGATAACCGGAACAAGCGAGGTAACTGAGGTGTTGATGGTTCTCATAATTACCTCGTTGATGGAATAGTTTGCAATTTGATAGTAGGTGCGATGAATGCCGTCATGCAGCTGCTCGGAGTTTTCCTTCGTGCGGTGGAAGACAACCACCGTGTCGTAGAGTGAGTAACCCATGATAGTGAGCAATGCAGCGACAACGTTTGGGGTAATTGCTGTACCCGTCCACGCATAGACGCCAATGATCACGAGCAGGTCGTGGAGCAAGGCGATGACTGCACTAATGGCCATCTTGATATCGTATCGCCAAGCGCAATACGCAATGATCAGGCCAATGGCAACCACAAACGCCCACGCGCTCGCACTCGTAACATTAGCACCCCAGTCAGGGCCGATGGTTGTTACTTGGAACGAATCCTCTGGCAGATTCAGGGCTTTGGCAGCAGCTGCAGCATGATCGGTTGCTGCGGCAGGATCGATGGTCTCAGTACGGGCAAGAAATCCGCTCTCACCCTCGGTGATGGTGGTTTGCAGGGTAACGTTTTGCTCACCTGCATCTGAAAGAGCTGAGCGCATCTGCTCAATGGTGATATCTGCGGTGTTGTAAAAGTCAATCTCGGTACCACCAATAAACTCGATACCAAAGACGAGTCCACGAACGAGGATGCCAACGATTGCCAACACACAAAGTACGGCCGAAATACCAAGAAGAATTTTCCGTGCATCCATAAAGGGAATTTCACGAGAGAAACCGCTACGCATTGGCCACACCCCCCTTCACGGTCTGAGCAGGCTCAATCTTGCCCGCCGCCTCAAGGTCAGATTTCACACCCCAAAAGCCGGGGTTCTTTTGAATGGGACCACGTGCAAGAAGCCTGAGAGCCGGCGCCTTGAACAAGAACATGGTGATGATGTCGCAAATAACACCAAGAGCAAGGGTCATACCAAAGCCTTTGACCGGTCCTACCGCAATCAAGAACAACGCAATTGCCGAGACGAGCGTGACCATGTCTGCATCAAGCGAGGTCTCGATACCGTGCTTCACACCGGTCATTGAAGCGTTGGTGATGGTGCGTCCCATGCGAATTTCCTCACGGAAACGCTCGAGTACCAAAATGGATGAGTCGGCTGCCATACCTACCGTCAAGACAACGCCGGCAATGCCCGGCAGCGACAGAGCAAACATGCCGTAGTGCGAAAGCACCGCCAAAATGCCGAGGTAAATCAGGGCAAAGACAGCAAGCGAACCAAAGGTAAGAAGACCCAGTCCCCGATAGAAGAAGAACAGGTACAAAACCACAATAGCAAGACCAATCACAATGGCCATGATTGCTTGGTTGAGTGAGTCTTGACCAAGGGTAGGACCAACCACGCGACTCTCTGAATACGAGAGGTTTACGGGAAGCGAACCAGAGTCAAGCACGGTCTTGAGCGCCTTTGCCTCATTGAGGGTGTAGTTGCCCGAGATTTGCACCTGACCGTTGGGAATCTCGCTCTGAACTGCCGGAGCTGAGTCAACCTTGCCGTCGAGCACGATGGCGATTTGACCCTTGGTAGGAGCAAGCTCGCGTGTGACCTCTGCGAACTTCTCGGCACCCTCGGCATCGAGCGTGACGTCTACCACATAGCCGCGAGCAGCGGTGCTTTGCTGGCCCACCATAGTGGTCGAAATTGAGTCACCCGTCATAAATGCTGTATAGGTGCCCTCTTTGAGCTCAATGTTTTCTTGCCCGCTTGCGATGGCAGCGAGAGCATCAGCGTCTCCGATGTCTCCCATCTTGACAAACTCAAGCTGACCTGTGCGCCCGATGGTCTCGACCGCAGCAGCCGCGTCGGTGGCGCCGGGAATCTGTACCAAGATAGAGTTGGTACCTTGGCGCTGCACGGTTGCCTCAGATGCACCGAGCGAGTTAACACGGTTTTGAATGATAGACGTAGCGGTTGCCATGTCTTCTCCACTGACAGCCGAGCCATCCTTGTTGCTCGCTGTCAAGATGACACTCACGCCACCTTTGATGTCGAGACCTTGGGTGATGCGCTCAGTTGGCGGCATGAAGGCAATGATGCTCGCGATACATAGCACAGCAAGGATAAGAAGGGTTGTCGCGTAGCGTTTGCTATCTTTACCGCCCTTGTTTGCTGCCTTTTTTGGAGCTGACTTTGCTTTGCTTTGTGCCTTGGAACGCTCAGCAGCACGCGAGTTTGTGCTTTTGCTCGCAGGTACCGCCTCCTCGTTCCATCGGTCAACGCCCGTCTTGGACGTCTTATCGGTGTCTGCCATGGTTAATCCTCTTCCTACAACACGGCCCAGCAGTTAGGCAAGCTCTAGTTACCAACCGCCTAGTATACGCTCTTTTGAGAATTCAAGGTAGTCCTAAGACGCGCACATCGCAAAGTGTGCAGATTGCTTCAATTAATTGATGCTTCAATCGATTACTTCAACTCAGTAGTCATCTGCAGCAGGACTTGCCATTCAATCAGTAGTCATCTGCAGCAGGACTTGCCATCCAATCGCTCACAAAGCTCTCATATCGATTCTCGACAATGGCTGTACGGGCACGGCGCATCAAGTCGAGCAGATAAAAGAGGTTATGGGCAGACAGAAGTATCGATGCCAGCATCTCTTTTTGCTTGACCAAATGATGGATATAAGCCCGGGTAAACCCACCAGAACACGCAGGACAGCCACAGTGCTCATCAAGGGGTATGCGCTCTTGAGCAAAGCGGGCATTTTTCAAGTTGAGACGACCTTCTGACGAGAAGGCCGTTCCCATGCGAGCTGTACGAGTTGGCAACACACAGTCAAACATGTCGACACCTGCTGCTACCGCTCGAACCAATGTTGTGGGATTGCCAACACCCATGAGATAGCGGGGTTTTTCTTTGGGCATGTGTTCGCTTACCAAGGGCTCGAGCGTCTCAAACATCATCTCGTGGCTCTCTCCCACCGAGTAACCACCAATACCATAGCCCGGGAAATCTCCCACAGATTCGAGCTGCTCGAGTGAGCGCAGGCGTAAATCAAGATGCATGCCACCCTGAACGATTCCAAAGAGGGCTTGGTCGGGCTTGGTATGTGCCTTCCAACAACGCTCTGCCCACATACTCGAAAGCTCAACTGCTCGCTCAACAAAGGAACGCTCAGCCGGATAGGGCGGGCACTGATCGAGCTGCATGCAGATGTCTGCTCCGAGTTCTTGCTGGATTCTCATGTTGTCTTCAGGCGTCCAGACAACTATTTCGCCGCCGTAGTCAACTGCGTGAAACTGCACACCATCGTCTGAGAGCTTGACCTGCGGACCATGGCTAAACACCTGAAATCCACCCGAGTCGGTCAGGATGGGTCCGTCCCAGCGCATAAACTCATGAAGACCGCCAATCTCTTGGACGTAGGCAGAACCCGGTCGCATCGACAGATGATAGGTATTTGCAAGCAGTATTTGTGTTCCGATGTCGTGCAGCATCTGAGGCATGATGCCCTTGACCGTAGCTTTTGTGCCCACTGGCATAAAGATGGGTGTTTGAAACGAGCCATGTGCTGTATGAAAGACGCCAGCTCGAGCGTGGGTTGTGCTATCGAGAGCTTCAAATTCAAAGGAGAAGAGCGTGTTGTTTGCTGGTGCCCTATCCTGTCCTGCTGCCATACAATCTCCTTGTGTGTTTGTTCAAGCGCTGTCTTATTCGAGCTGGGATCTACCCATTGGTGAGAGCAGTCCATTAGTGAGAAACACCTGAATTATCAGAACGAATTATAGAAGAGGTCTGAAATCTCGTACACTCACAAAACTGCCCTGACAACGATCCTTCAGCTCCAGTGAAATGATTGATTGAGACAAAATATCGTCCTTTGTGACACTTTTTGACGATTTTCTGGGTTTAGAAGAGGTCCCTTATTGTACGCACTATTAAGGGACTACCATTTACCTGCAGTAATGGAAGTGCTCTGTTTCCTGGGTATCAAAAAGGCACCCCAAAAACCCAGAAAATCGTCAAAAAGTGTCACTCTGAGCTGATTTTGCTGTCAATAAACTGCAAAGCGAGGTCTAAGGATACAAACTAGGCAAGCTAGCTGCATATGCTTACCATCCAGCAGCGGATGAGCAAGCCGTGGCGGATACGGTCACTGTCCTTCCTCTATTTCCACCTTTATTCGTAAACTTTTTTTCCTGTCTCAACAATAATCGCCCACAGCCGCTACAAATGAGCGACAATAGACCATGACTATTTCAGGGGTATAGCAGCTCAACAGCACGAGAGGAACCACGCTATGGCAGAGCTTCCAGAATTTGATGCTCAGCAGGACTTTGATGAGACATCAGCAGGTGATATGTCTCTCAAGCAGCTTGATGGAGCACCCGTAGATGATACGTATGTTGATGAGCAACTCGTTGATGTGACCTACGTAGATGAGTCGCTCGATGTTGTGCCATCCGACGAAAGAACGGCTTCAGCCAAAGAGTCCAACAAGATCATGCGTGGCCTCAATGCGTTTCGTGAAGTGCGTGCTGCCAGCAAAGAACATGGAAGCGCTGCCAAACGCATGCAGCAAATTATGGCCGATCTCGAGGAAGACCAGGCAGAGCTCGACCACCGAAACGACATCGAATCACACTATGAGCTCATCATCGAAGAGCAAAGCGCAGAACGCGATGATGCTGTTCAAGAGGCAGAACAGATTCAAGCAGATATCAAACGGCTTGGACAAGAAAAAACTCAGCTGTCTGAGCAGCTCAAGCAAATGATGACAGACCATGAGGAGCAACTTCGCCCCTACAAAAAACTCATGGATTCCAGCCGAAGTCGTGCCGACGATGCCTCGCGGAGCCTTGCCGACGCCAAGCGTGCCGTAAAGGCTGCAGAGGCACAGGTGAGTGAGGCTGTTACGCGCAGAGAATCGCGCATCGCACAGGCAAACAAAGCGGTCGACAACGCACAAGATCGCTTGCAGCGCCTCCAGCGTGAGCTCAGAGAGTTGCAAGATGAGGGAAGCAACGCTGATCCCAAGGCAATCGAAGAGATGAGCACTACCGTCGAAACCGAGCGCAGACATCTTGATGCTGCTCGAAAAGACGTACCCGTTACTACTGCGAATGCCCAAAAGGATGTCGATACGGCTCAAGAGCAGCTCTGGACACAAAAACAAGCGCTCGAGAATCTTGAGAAAACAGCAGAGACAACCAAACGCGAGGCAACAGAGCGTCGAGAAGAATACGAGAAACTCCGCACACAAACCGAGGCTGAGCAAAAGAATCTCAAAGGAGAGATTTCTTCTCGTGAGTCTCAGGCTCATGATTTGAGCTCTGAGCTTGAAGCATGTCGTCAGCGAATCGACGATGCACAAGCTCTCATCGATGAGGCAAACGAGATTCACGCCACGCCCGAGATTACCCGAGAGCTTGCACACCGCATAGCAGACGAGCAAGCTGCCCTCGATGTGCAGCAACGTCAGGTTGATGAACTCGCCGCCACCGAGAAGGACTTGCGCGACCGCACGCGTCAGGAGCGCATCATCTTTGTCTTCATTGTAGTGGTAGTTATCTTGATAGTGGTGCTCGCCGTGTGGCTGATTGCAGGTGGCTGGCGCTAAGCGCGCTCTGACGTGCTCTTTTTGGCAGCTGGCTCTTATACCACTGGGCAAAGCAGCTCTCAGGGCAACGTTGAGCGCAGTGCTTGGAGTGGCCTTTTGAGCAGTGCTCGAGGGTGCCCTTTGAGCAGTGCTCGGAGCGGCCTTTTGAGCGACATCTGGACAGCTCTCAGCGCAACACTCACTGAATAAACATGGCATCCCCAAAGCTCAAGAAACGATAGTGCTGATTGATAGCCTCGGTATAGGCTGTCATGATGTGTTCGCGCGTAGCAAACGCACTCACGAGCATCATGAGCGTTGAGCGCGGCACATGAAAGTTCGTGATGAGGGCGTCTACCACATGAAAGTCTGAACCGGGACGCAAGAAAAGATTTGTCGTTGCTCCCTGTTTGACGCGAAGCTCACCGTCTTCCCACGCACTCTCAAGTGAGCGAACCGCTGTGGTGCCCACTGCAATAACGCGGCCACCAGCCTCTTTGGTCGCGCGTACCGCATCAACAACCTCCTGCGATACGTGATAGCGCTCGGTATGCATAATGTGCTTCTCGGGATCTTCTTCCTCCACCACACGAAAGGTATCCAGACCAACCTCAAGTTCCACGCACTGCCACGCACAACCCTTCGCTTTGAGCGCTTCGATGAGCTCGGGCGTAAAGTGCAGTCCCGCTGTTGGCGCTGCAGCCGAGCGTTCTTCCTGAGTTGCATAGACCGTCTGATACTTCTCAGGGTCTCCCTCATAACTCGTGATATAGGGCGGCAGCGGAACTTGTCCTGCCGCATGTATTGCTTGGTCAAGCGTACGGCCGTTTTGCGGCTGAAAGCGCACCAAGCGACCCCCTCGGCTATCTTCAACATACGAGAGAACCTCACCGGTGAGCACCGGCTCCGCACTCGCTCCAAAAAAGTCAACGCAAGCACCCGGCTTGAGGCGTCTACCCGGACTCACCAGACACTCCCACACGAACCCGAGCGGGTCTTCATCTTCCCTGCGGCGCAGAAGCAGCATTTCTGCTGAGCTTGTTCCAGCGTGCTTGGTGCCCTTGAGACGGGCTGGCAACACACGCGTTTCATTGGCAACCAAAAGGTCACCTTCGTGCAGGTAATCGATGATGTCAAAGAAATGACGATGCTCAATTGCGCCGGTGGTTCGGTCGAGCACCAGCAGTCGGCACGAATCACGCGGTTCTGCCGGAGATTGAGCTATGAGCTCATCAGGAAGGGCATAGTCAAAATCTGATGTTCTCACGAAAGTACCTCCTGAGCGCTCAGAGCTTGAGCGGATACGGGCTGGCGCGTCTCGGGCTGGTTCACCCCGGTCTGGCGCGTCTCGGGCTGGCGCGTCTCGGGCTGGTTCACCCCGGGCTGGCGCGTCTCGGGCTGGCGTGTCTCGGGCTGGTTCACCCCGGGCTGGCGTGTCTCCAGCTGGATTGTCTCGGGCTGGCGCGTCTCGGATTCTTGGTTCTTGAGCTTTTTGGCACGCTTGCGGGCATCTCTTCGAAGCTGGCGTTCAATCTGAGCTTCCATCGCAGAGAAACGACAACCACAGTAGTTCTGGCAGTACATACCACAGTCACGTGCCCGTGCCTGCGCACAGGCATAGCGGTCGCGCCAATCTTGCACAACGGGCTCGAGTCCCCGCTCGTGAGCTGCACGCACGAGCTCTTCGGTACAGATATCCCACAGCTGATGAGGAGACACCGCAAGTGTGGTTGATACGTGGTGAAAACCCAGTTCACGAGCTGCATCACAGGCAGCCTCAAGACGAAGTGCATAGCATGAACGACAACGATCAGCTCGGTTGGTTCCGTGAGGAGCCACCTCACACTCCCAGCGCTCACGGTCGTCAGTCCACTGCACTACCTCAAGGCCAGCGTCATAGGCCCAGCCAAGCAGGGTAACGAGTCGGCGGTCATGCTCGGCTGCCGGCTGTATGTTTGGGTTCGACCACAGAATGGTTGGCTCGTATCCCTGCTCGCGTAACAGACGAACCGGCTCAAGCGAGCACGGACCGCAACAACCGTGGAGTAACAGTGGCACAGCTGCAGATGCTTTATCTGAGGGCCTGAGCTCAGCTTCTGTTTGTCTGTCTTGGGTGCTTGTTCCAGCCAACTGCGCGCTCACACACCCTCCCTGTTAATCTCAATCTCTCATTACATAAAGCTACTCAAAGTTGTCCTCAAGCAACTTTTCCCTGTCAAGCAGTTCACCATTATGAGTGTTCTGGTTCATCATTGGTAGTGACAAGTACCTTTGCCACAGCGTTGTTCAGGTTCACCAATCACGCAGACTCATGGACATGCTCGATACTCAGGCTCATCATCACACAGACTCTCGGACATGCTCGATACTCAGACTCATCACCACGCAGACTCTCGGACATGCTCGATACTCAAGCCCACCAATCACCGTGTTACTCAGCAAACAAATCATCTGCAGTCACCACAGATTGCACAATTCCCGAATAGGAATTGTCCTTGAGCCCATAGGTTGTAACGAGGGTGACATGAAGAGCATCTTTGCTCTTTGAGAGGAGACGAAAATCATTCAGTTTATGTCGAATAGCAGCATCAACCGCCTTCGTTATTGCAAACTCATCTCGTGAATACTTCATTTCGCAAAGATTGATTACCTGATCTCTGCGAGCAATGAGCATATCAATCTGACTGCCAAAAACTCCCCTATCAGGATCAGCCTTACATGACCACGCATCTACTTCTGTGAGTACGCCACTAATACCAAGCGCACGTTTGATTTGGGGTATATGCTCAAGACACACCCTCTCAAAAGCCAATCCGCACCAAGCATTTTTTACAGCCGAATCGATTGAATGCTCCCACAGGTGCTCATCAGGAGAACCATTGCTCAAAAACTTGTAGTAAAAGAGGGTAAAGTTATCAATGAGTTGAAACAGAGCTCCCCGTTTTGCTTTTCCGTAAGCATGGTACTTTCTAACAAAACCACAGCTCTCGAGCTCATCGAGTTTTTTGCTCAGCGCTCCCGAATCCGCCAACTTCGTTGATGCAACAAGCTCTTCTCGGGTCAAACCAGCTTTTTTCCCTGCAAGAGCCGACACAATCTTGAGATAGTCTTCTGGATGAGAAAACAATGAGGCATAGAGGTGGTCAAACTCATGTGCGAGAATTGCATCTCGCGAAAAGAACATGCTATCTATGTTTTGTGAGAGGCTCTTTCCTTTCTCAAGAAAACTCCAGTAATACGGCACTCCACCCATAATCATGTAGCACTCAAGTATTTGGTGTTTGCTCAATTCAATACCCTGAGCATGGAGATACTCTTCACACTCTCGCAGTGTGAATGGTTGTAGGTGTATGCGATTGGTAAGTCGATTGTACAAGCCACCTTTGTTATGGATAATTTTATTGAGCATCCATGAGGTCGCAGATGCACACACAATTAAAACGATATCTTTGCGAGCTGATGCCCAACCATTCCAAAAGCTCTCAAGTGCCGTGACAAAACCGCTCTTTGGAGTATCCATCCACGAAAGCTCATCGATGAAAACTACTTTCTTTTTAGACTGAGACGAGCGAATGAGTTCCTTGAGCAGGCTAAATGCTTCAAGCCAATTCTTGGGTTGAGCAAAGTTTTGTAAACCAGCATCGCGCAACGAATCTGTAAAGGCATACAGCTGATCGCTCAAGCTGCCGTTTGCAAGACCTGAATGCTGAAACGTGAATGTGTAGTCAAAACTCTCAAGAATGAGAAAGGTCTTGCCAACGCGGCGTCGTCCATATACCGCAATAAACTGTGAATACTCTTCTTCGAGTGTGGATGTAAGTACCTGTATTTCTCGTTCGCGCGCAACAATCATGACCATCCCTCGCATGAACTCAAAGCAGCCCTATAAGTTACGGTAAGTCGTTTTTTAAAGTCGTTACCGTAACTTATAATATCACGTGGCATACGCATTAAAGCTACTATGCCTGGTAAACGGCGCGTGTTTTGTTACAAAATAAAAGTTACGGTAAGTCGTTTTCTTAAGACGTTACCGTAACTTATAATCACGCTGGTCTATCGGTGGTGCTGAGGCACAGTGTGACAAACGTCTCTGTTACCCGCAAGAACGCTTGCCATCTACCGCACAAGCTGCCACATCTGGCTGAGCAGACTAGCTCTCCTCAGGCTTTGGAGTATTCTGGGCAGCCACTATCTGCGAGAACATCGAAGATGTGCCAGAAAAATCACTTGGCAACACCATCGTCGAAGCACCCTTAGCAGCAAACTGCTCCATCATGCCCACCCACTGGGTGAACTCAAAGAGACGATTTGCTTCATCAGAGGTCATCTCGGCGCCCTTAATGGTGTCGATGGACTCCTTGATACCCTTGGCAATAGCAATACGCTGGTCTGCGATACCCTTACCCTCAGCAGCCATTGCTTCTGCCTTTGCCTGAGCAGCAATAACGGTCTTTGCGCGGGCAGCGTTTGCGTCATTTGTCGCACTCTCAAGATTGTTCTTTGAGGCAATGATGTGGTTCATCGACTCTTGAACCTCGCGAGGCAGACGAATTGAGGTAATGAGGGTGGTAACCAAAACGTAGCCATACTCAAGCATCTTATGCGACACAACGTCATCTATAGACTGAGCAATGGTGTCCTTCTCAGAAAAGACCTCATCAAGGGTTCGATTAGGAATCTGAGAACGCAATGCGTCTGCCAGATAGTCTTTCATCTGGGCAACAGGGTCGGTCAGGGTGTAGAAGCTCTTCCACACGCCAGACTGGTCTTTGAGCTGCATGTTTGAAGCATCGACATGATACTGAATGGAAACGTCGAGCTCAATGGTCACATTGTCTGAAGTTTTGGCATCAAAGGTTACATGCTGGTCTTCAGTCATGAGATCCACGTCGTAGGTACGGTCGAACCACGGAATCTTCACGTGAAATCCGGGACCGGCAAATCCTACAAACTTGCCCAGGCGCTCAATAATCGCCACGTGTTGTTGGCGCACCACGTAACCGGTTGAGAGCACCGTGGCCACGATGATGATCAACACCAAGACAATAACGACGGTCATGACAATCCTTTCTGTCGAGGCCTTCTTGGCCTAACACCAAACGCGCCTCCCTGTGAGGCGCTTTAAGGGTTTGTACCCATTTCGGATTGTCTCGTTACAGGGGTGCGTAAACTGCATGAGTCTCACACAGTCCCTCTCGGCTCGAGCCGTGTGGAGCTCAAGCCCGACAAGCCCAAGCTCTCAGGCTCGACAAGCCCAAGCCCTCAGGCCCGACAAGCCCAAGCCCGACAAGCTCAAGCTCGACAAGCTCAAACTCGACAATAATTGCTCGTATCTATGATAGCCCTCGGCCGCCCGCAAGGCATCAAAACGATGGCGGATAGACCGTCTACGACCTCAAATCAACCATTCTTGCAACCTTGGCTAACTTTTTAGTGACAAGAAAGTTATGCTCGGTTAACATATTGCCACGAAGTAGCGTCAGCTTTTTTGGCAAGGAAACAAGCGACAGCTACAGGAGAGGAAATAATGACACTTGACGAAGTCAGAGTTGGCAATAGCTGTACGGTAACGAGGTTCAACGGTACGGGCGAAATTCGCCGTCGAATCTTGGATATGGGTATCACAAAAGGCGCAGAGATTAGCGTGCGCAAGGTGGCTCCGTTGGGCGATCCCATGGAGCTTACGGTGAGGGGTTACTACCTGTCGCTTCGCAAGTCTGATGCGGCAGACATAGAGGTTGTACCTGCATAAGTGCACCACATGAGGTGCCAGCGGGCAGAGAAGTGGATCTTAAGCGACAAAGCGTCCGCTATGGCGTTGGGTCGTTTACATACAAATGAAAGTAACGGCTGAGCATGGCAATAACCCTTGCGTTGGTTGGCAATCCCAATTCTGGCAAAACCACGCTGTTTAATCAGTTAACGGGTAACCGCCAATACGTTGGCAATTGGCCGGGTGTGACGGTCGAGAGAAAAACAGGGACTCTCAAGAGCAACAGAGACGTCCAGATTATCGACCTTCCCGGCATTTACTCGCTTACCCCCTACTCCAATGAAGAGATAATCGCGCGAGACTACCTCATCAGTGGCGACGTCGATGTCATTGTTGACATTGTTGATGCCTCAAATCTTGAGCGCAATCTCTATCTCACCACACAGCTCATGGAATTTGGGGTTCCGGTTGTTGTTGCCCTCAACCAGATGGACATTGTCCACAAGCGCGGTTACCACATCGACTCAGCTGCGCTCTCAGACGCCCTGGGGCTTCCCGTAGTTGAAATCTCCGCACTTCGCGGTGAGGGAATCGAGCAAATGGTGTCTGTTGCTCAGGCGGCAGCTCACAAACACCAGCCTGTGCAACCAGCACGCTTTTCTCAAGAGCTCGAAGACCTCATTGGACACCTTGAGGGCGATCTGCCAGCACACGTTCCCGCTCACCTCAAGCGCTTTTACGCTATCAAGTATCTCGAGCGCGACCAAAAGGTTATCGCTGATCTAGGTGACATCGCTGACCTCGACGGACACCTCCGTGCGGTCGAGGCACGCTTTGGCGACAAGGCCGACGCCGTTATCACCGATGCACGCTACACCTACATCTCCCACTTTGTGAAACAGGTGCAAAAGCGCACAAACCCTGAGATGAGCACGACCGAGAAAATCGACCATGTCCTGCTCAACCGCGTTTTAGCGCTACCCATTTTTGTCCTCATTATCATGGCGATTTATTTCATTTCAGTGAGCACGGTGGGCTCTGTTGCCACCGACTGGGCCAACGATGGCGTTTTTGGTGAGGGCTGGTATCTTGACCCCCTTGCCATTGTGCGTCCTGAATCGGGGGCACAAGCAGCCTATGATGCGGATGCTGAGCCCTACGATGAAGCGCAGACTGCCATCGCTGAGTTTTTGAGTGCCGCACAAGATAAAGGAATTGATACTTCGCTGATCGAAGCCCATTTTTTGGCTGAACCAGACGAGTCGCTGCTCACAGAACTTGGTGAAGGGTTTGAGCCAAACCCCCAGTCGAGCGCGGCACAAGATGCTCTTGCCCAGTTTGAGCGAGCAGCAGCCGAAGCTGGCGTTATCGCTCACTATTCGCTTATAGACGAAGAAGAGCTTGGCCAGACTGACTACTTTGTCTATGTTGGCGAGAATGGCCGTACACAGGCTCAAGCTCTTGCTGACGAGAAAAACGCAGAAGTCGCTGCCAACGGTCGTGCGGATGCCATCACTGCTGTCATCTACAACTTTGACAGCGAGTCAGCCTCTTTGTCAGGCAGCGAAGATGCCCAAGGTGTTCGAGTGGCAGCTCCTCACGACCACAGCCACTACGGACTGTGGATTGCCGGCATCCCAACACTCATTGGAAATGCACTCACCGCAGTGGATTGTGCCGACTGGCTCTATGACCTCATCATGAACGGTATTGTGGCTGGTGTCGGCGCAGTGCTGGGATTTGTGCCTCAGATCATGATTTTGTTCTTTTTGCTGGCGCTACTCGAGGGT
Source organism: Atopobiaceae bacterium (assembly GCA_017459605.1). Taxonomy (GTDB): domain Bacteria; phylum Actinomycetota; class Coriobacteriia; order Coriobacteriales; family Atopobiaceae; genus RGIG4373. Next base: position 11,509 of record JAFUCQ010000117.1, on the reverse strand, counting down.
TGCGGCTATATGGCACGCGTTACCTTCATTCTCGACCGCATATTCAGGCGCTTTGGTCTGTCGGGAAAAACCTTCATTCCCATGATTATTGGTACGGGCTGCGGAGTTCCCGGCATTATGGCATCGCGCACCATCGAGTCAGAGTCGTCACGACGCCTCACGGTTATGACCACAACCTTTATGCCCTGCTCGGCAAAGTTGCCGATTATCGCGCTTATCTCAACCGCTGTCTTTGGCGGCAGCTGGTGGGTGGCACCGCTTGCCTACTTTATGGGCATTGCCTCGATTGTTGTCTCAGGCATCATTTTGAAGAAGACCCGTCCCTTCATTGGAGAGACCACGCCGTACATCATGGAGCTTCCCGAATATCGTCTCCCCCGTTTTGTTGATTTGCTGCGCAGCATGTGGGAGCGTGCGTGGGCATTTATCAAAAAGGCAGGCACCATCATTTTGCTTGCAACCATTGTGATGTGGTTTTTGTCGGGCTATGGCATCTACGAGGGACGTTTCATGTGGGTGGGAGAACAGCTCATGGACTACTCACTGCTCGCTGGCTTTGGCAATGCCTTTGCATGGATTTTTACGCCGCTTGGTTTTGCCAACTGGCAAGCAGCTTCGACCGTGGTAACCGGGCTCATCGCAAAAGAAAACGTTATCGGTACTATGGCGATTGTGTTTGGCGCAAGCAGCTCCAGCTGGGCTCAAGCATTCATGGATTCTTTGGCTGTGACCGCTGGCTCTGCCGAGCTTGTGCCAGTAGCTGCCTTTTCCTTCATGACTTTCCAGCTTTTGTGTGCTCCGTGTTTTGCCGCTATGGGAGCCATTAAACGCGAGATGGGCGGCTTTAATACATGGTTCTGGGCTGCTATTGGCTGGGAATGTGGCTGGGCATATGCAGTTGCTCTCATCGTATTCCAACTCGGAAAGCTTGTGCTTACGGGCAGCTTTGATGCGTGGAGCGCTGTGGCATTGCTGATACTCGCTGCCATTATCTTTGGGCTCGTACGTCCCCTGCCCAGCTACAAAAAGCCCCAACATGCAGCACTGAGCTGAGCGAGTTTGGCGTGAGGGTGTACGTATGAATCTTGCGAGCTGGATCATACTGGGAATCTTGATTGCGGTCGTAGCACTGGCTGTCAAGGCAAGCTTCTTCAGCAACAGCTCTGGGTGCTCGGGGTGTTCGAGCTGCTCTACCTCGGGCTGCTCTGCCTCGGGCTGCTCTCCCTCGGCCTGCTCTCCCTCGGCCTGCTCGCCCGTCTCGTCCAGCACATCTGGGGCGTCTACCTCGGGCTGCTCTGCCTGTAGTTCAAGCAGTTCTTCGTGCGTGGGATGTCCCGCGCAAGCTGGATGCGGGTGGGATGAAGATGCCACCGCCCGACTCCATGCCACGCTTTCCCCAGCACATGATGCAGATAGTTATGGAGGCTCGGACAATTCCTTGACTTAATGGCTGTGCTTGTCTCGCCCTTACGCTGTTGTTGTGGGATACTAAGCACTCGTCACCAGTCACATACACGCGTGTTGAGCCACGTGCTCACCCGCGCGCCGAACAACATCCGTACGTAGCAGGAGCAAACATGTCGAACAGTGCACGTCCCAGCTTTCCTACCCGAGCCGTCATCACCGCAGGCATGCCCTATGGCAACAAGGGCCTTCACTTTGGACACGTTGGCGGTGTCTTTGTACCGGCAGACTTCTTTGCCCGCTTTTTGAGAGACCGGCTGGGAAAAGAGAATGTCATTTTTGTCTCGGGAACAGATTGCTATGGCTCGCCCATCATGGAGGGCTACCGCAAAAAGGTTGAGGACGAGGGTTTTGAGGGCACGATAGAAGACTATGTGTCGGCTAACCACGCAAGCCAAGCTGCAGACCTTGCTGCCTATGAGGTGTCACTCGACATGTACGCAGGATCTGGACTTGAGCCTGCCAAGTCGCATCATGCTCGTATGAGTGCAGAGCTTATCAGCCGCTTGTATGAGCAGGGCTATCTCCACAAGCTTTCAACGCGTCAGTTCTACGACACCACCGCCGAGCAGTTCTTGAACGGACGCCAAGTCATTGGGCGCTGTCCTGTTCGCGGATGCAAGAGCGAAAAAGCCTACGCCGACGAGTGCGATTTGGGCCACCAGTTTGACCCGGTTGAGCTGATTGCTCCGGTGTCGCAGCTCACGGGTACCACCCCGGAGCTTCGCCCGGTTGACAACTTCTACTTCGACCTTCCTGCCTACCGCGAGTCGCTCGAAAAGCTCGTGGAGCAATGGGAAGGCGACGAGCAGGTTCGCGAGGTTGTCTCAAAAACGGTGTGCGAAAGCTTGGTCGATCCCATCATCTACATCCAAACGAAATATCGCAAGGACTTTGAAGGCGTTCGCGACCAGCTCCCTGAGCACGAACTGCGCGAAGCTGAGGGTAAGCAGCAGTCATTTACCGTGCGTTTCTCGACATGGCAAGACCGCGACCTTGCGCGAGAGAAACTCGATGCAGCGTCCATTCGCTTGAGGACAGGAAAAACACTGCTGCCCTTCCGCATCACCGGAAACATCGACTGGGGAGTTCCTGCTCCTGAGATTGAGGGCGCCAGCGACCTCACGGTTTGGTGCTGGCCTGAGAGCCTGTGGGCTCCAATCTCGTTTACGCAGACCGTCCTTGCCGAGGCAGAAGAAGGCCGCTACTCGAGCGCAGACTGGCGCGACTGGTGGTGTGCAGACGACGCCAAGGTGTTTCAGTTCATAGGGCAGGACAACATCTACTTCTACTGTGTGGCACAACCTGCCATGTGGGAGGCGCTCGACTGGGGACTGTTCCAAGACACACCCGTTGCCAACTACCACATTTTGTTCATGAACAAGAAGGCTTCGAGCTCAGGTGCCATCAAACCACCTGCTGCTTCTGAGCTCCTTGATGCCTATACTGCCGAGCAGCTCCGTGCCCACTGGCTCTCACTAGGGCTCGACGTCAAAGCTGTGAGCTTTGCTCCCAAAGCTTTTGATACGAGCGTCTCCAAGCCGGGCAAAGACGGCGAGGCAGACCTGTTGGTACGCGACGATCCGCGCGTGGTTGACCCTGCACTGAAAGAGAGCGCGTTTCTCACGAATATCTTCAACCGCCTTGCACGCAGCTGCTTTTATGGAGCCGCCCGTGCGTGTGGGAGCAAGCTACCCGCGGTTGAAGCCAGCGCCGCCACGCGCGAGGCATGCAAGGCTGCCACGCTGGCATTTGAGCAGAGCTGCTACGTGTTCAATGCTCACGAGGCGCTTTCTGTGGCAGAAGAGTTTGGTCGCGCTGCTAACAAGCGCTGGGATGATGCATCCAAGGCAGCAAAGGATGACGATGCGGCTTACCTGCAGGCGCTCGCGAATGCTTTCTGCGAACTCAGAACTCTAACCTTGCTCATGCACCCCGTGGTACCTTCCGGCTGTGAGCGCATTGCTCACATGCTCGGGTTTGAGCCAGAGCTGTTCTTCTCGTGGGAGCACGCTTTTGAGGGACCGGCAGAGCTGGCGAGCCTTTTGGGCGAGGCAGCTGGCGAGCATGCGATTGATGAGCTGCCGCCGCGCTTCGACTTCTTCGAGAAGCATCCCAGCCAAGTGAAGTAGGAAATTGAGCCCCCCCTCGAGGGCTGCTCAATTTTCAAGGGAGAAAAATTTATCTGCGGTTTTGTCGGCAGACATCGGCAAAACCGGAAATTGAGCCCCCCTCGAGGGCTACTCAATTCTAGCTGACACAGGTCAGGCTACAACTCAATCACGGTGTTGCAACGTTCGAGCACAAGTGAGTCATGACTCGAGATGACCACGAGCTTCTCGGCAGCTGAGCACCTCTGCCAGATAAGGTCAATTACCTGCTGTGCGCTCGCTTCATCCAGACGGGCGGTTGGCTCATCGAGCAGATACAATTGGGCCGGGAACAAAAGCGACCGCGCCAAGGCAACGCGCCTTCGCTGCCCTCCCGACAAACCTGAAACGCGAGCGTGCAACTTGTCTTCCAACCCAAGCTCAGCCAGCACCACGCGAGCATCAGCCTCGGTCGCACCTACCAAGGTGAGGTTTGCACACACATCGAGCCACGGCAGGAGTCGATCTTCTTCAAACTGCATGGAAATACGGCCGGGGCACCCTTCAATCGTACCTGCATCTGGCCTCTCAAGCCCAGCGATAATGCGAATGAGAGTGGTCTTTCCGCGGCCTGACGGGCCAGAGATTCCCACAAAGCCGCTCGTTGGAAGCTCGACTGAGAAGTCTCGCAGCACCTCAAGAGAGCCAAATGATTTGCTGATGTTTGAAAGTCTCATCGAGCCAGCTCCCCTCTTGCAGTCCACCAGCTCATGAAGCAGACCCCCATTCCGAGAAGTGCCTCGACCACGCGCGAATGGCTGTCTCCATGAGCAGGCTGATAGCCACGATCACGAGAGCCCAGACAAAGATGTCGGTAGCCTCAAGTGCAATTTTTGCGTGGTAGATGTCGGTCCCCATACCTTTCAGCGGCAACGCAAGTGCCTCGGCCGTAATGGCCGATTTCCATGCTAGTCCAAGACCCACCGCCGCTGTCGACAAAAGCTGAGGAGCAATAGCTGGAAGATAGAGCTTGAATAGGCGTTTTGACGTTGAGAGTTGAAACACATGGGCAAGTTCAATCATGTCCTGGTCAAGCGCATCGAGTGCCTCAACGGTGCCAGTCCATGCAACAGGAACTACCATGAGTGCCGAGACAAGCGCAGGCAACCAATCTGCGCGTACCCATAAAAGCAAGAGGAGAATGAAGCACACCACAGGTACCGTTCGGATTACCTTGATAAAGGGGGAGAAAATCGAACGCAGCCGAGAAGATTCCGCCATTGGTATGGCGAGTCCCGTTCCCACGAACATGCCGCAGGCAAAGCCAGCAAGTACGCGTAGAAGCGACCAAGCCACCGTCATCCAGAAGCTGGGAGCAACAACAAGCTCAAGGGCTCGCATGAGCACCTGTACAGGAGTCGGAACAATATAGCTCGCCCCTATCGCCATAGCCACCAGCTGCCATAATGCCACAGCCAGCAGTAAGAACAGAGCTACACCAACTCCCGGAGGAAAGCTTTTGGGTTGTTGATTGTCACTTCCAAACAGCGTCATGTAGTTTCTCCCGTGAGCTAACTCACCTCGTTACTATCGGCAAGTTTGTGAGACCGCTCAAATAGCACAAGTTATTCAGGCAATTCACATGCTGTAACTCTTGCCTGCCTTTACTTTTCATTTCGTAGTAAATCGTGGCAAAAGTATAGTGATTTTAGGGTAGTTTTGACACAAGTTGTGATGCGCTTAGATTGCTGCTATTTCCCGAAAGAGCTTCAAGAAATGTATTCAAATACCAATGCCCGTTGTTTTATAACCTTTTATAACTTCGGTTTTGTTTTATAACTTCGCTCAAGAGAGCAGGGCCACTCGATGCCAATGTCCGTCGATACCCATCGTAGGATCCCTAAACTTGAGATGCTTTGTGCTCCAACACACGAGATAGCTGGCTTATTCCCCATAACGGGATGTTGACAAGCCAACCATCATCACGATAGTCAGATAACGATGTCCGCACAGCAAAATCCAGATTAAACTTCTCGCAAGCGACCCTCAGGCTTTTTGAGCGTAAATTCTCCGAGGCTTTAACTTCTATGGGAACAACTCGCGTACCGCATGTAACAGCAACATCAACTTCAGCAGTTGAACGGGAACTCGACCAATACATTGGATTGTATCCTGCTGCTATCAATTCCTGCATAACGTATTGCTCTGTCAGGGCACCTTTGAACTCAGTAAACACTGCTGATTGCTGTAAAACAATCTGTGGTTCAAGCTCACTCATAGCCGATAGCAAACCAACATCGAGGGCGAAAAGTTTAAACGTTTTCAAATCTTCGTACGCCTTGAGCGGTGCTCGAAGAACATTTGCACGAGCAATCTTGTTAATTACTCCGTAGTCACGAAGCCATTGGATACTCTCTTCGAAATCTTTTGCCCGCGCTCCTGGTCGCGTAGCCCCAAAAACAAACTTTCGGTTTTCTCGTGCAAGTTGAGAGGGAATCGAGTTCCAAACCAGCCTCATACGCTCAAGAATACGCAATGGTGCATGTTTACTAAAATCTCCATCATAGGCAGAAAGAATTGCTCGCTGTATGTTTCTCACTTGACCATAATCGTTCGATGAGACAAACGCAGCCACAGCTTCGGGCATTCCTCCTACCACGAAGTATTCTCGCAAACGCTCAACACATTGCTCAACAGCTATACCCTGTATGTAGCTGAGGTTTCCTGCCTCTATTTCGTCAGCAAGCAGCTCGTCTCCCAACGCACGAAGAAACTCCCCAAAAGACATGGGTCGCAGTGTCATCGTGTTGACCTTTCCAACAGGAAAGGACGACCCCTCGTGATGAGTAATACCCAAATACGACCCTGCTGCCATAACGTTGTATTCTCGTGCTTCCTCACAAAAGTATTTCAAAGCAGTAATCGCCCTTGGTTCTTCCTGCACCTCATCAAAGATTATGAGTGTCTCTTCTGGATTAATACGGCTCCCCTCACGCAGTTCTATGTCGTTGATTATCCGACGGGCATTGAGGTCTTTTTCAAACAATCTGCGTGCTGCCGAATCAGAGGCAAGATCATACCGAATCACTCGAGCGTAATTTCGCGAGCCATACTCAGTCATTGCCCACGTTTTGCCCACCTGACGAGCTCCAAACATCAGAAGAGGTTTTCTATTTGCATCGGTTTTCCAGCGGTCAAGTTGTTTGTAGATCATTCGCTCCATTGGTTTATCCCCTCACTATTACATTTGTTATTTGCAGGTCTTAGCTGCATTTTACAAAGGTAATAGTGTGGTTACAAGTGCAATTATCAAAGCTTCCTCACTTGATACAGATAACGGCGACCACGTATGGCCGCCGTTTCTCACTCTGAATTTCACGCATCACCAGCAGTTTATTTCACATACATCACCTTGTTGCTACGTGCCGCTTTCACACCGCATGTCTGCCCTACTTCTGATAGTAGAAATCATCTTGCGGAAGAGCTCCACCAACTGACTTAGGATTAGACTCGAGAAGAACACCCAAGTAATTCTCGACAGCACTACGGGCATCTGCGCCGGTCACACACACCAGTGAGCACTGCGGAATCGCAGCAGCTGCCACCTGAGCGTTGGGCAAGATTCCCAAATCAGCACAGAGCTGAGCTGCTCCGGCAACATCTTGTGAGGTGTACTCAACCGATGCAGCTAGGTCGGAAAGGAACTGCTCCACCGCCTCGCTATTCTCGGCAGCAAAGTCTGTACGCACGATGACACAGCCCATGGCAAGCTCGCTTCCTGTGGTGCTGTTCCACACCTCTCCCATGTTGAGCGCCACACGCACGTCCTCGCCAGCCTTAGCCTTGGCAACAGACACAAACGGCTCGGGAAGCAAGGCAAGCTCAGCCTCGCCCGACGCTACAAGTGCTGCAAGCTCGGAGTGCTCGGGTAGATACTCGATTTCGACTCCCGAGGTAAGATCGATTCCTGCCTGTGTAAGCAGGTACTCAAAGATGTACTGGGGATTTGCGCCTGCTCCCGTTGCATAGACATGCTTGTTGCTCAAGTCTGCAAGAGACGAGACCGTCTCGCCACGCTCGAGCAGATACAAGCTGCCGTAGGTATTAACCGCAATCATCTGCACGCCACCCTGTGTTTTGTTGTAGAGGGTCGACGCCAAGTTGGACGGAACCGCCGCAATATCAACAGAGCCTGAACTCACGGCACTTACTACCTCATCAGCTGCTCCTGCAAAGCGAACATCATAGGCATCGTTTTCGGTGAGTTTTGCCATGCCAATGCCAGTTGGACCATTGAGGGCCATCAAGCGAACCTTACCGGCAGCAGCCGAGCTCGATGATTCACTGGTGGATGCCTCACTTGCAGAAGCCTCGGCTGTGGACTTTTCGGATGACGCCGCAGACTTCTCTGCAGCCGACTGCTCGGTTGTAGACTGCTCGGCGGAAGCTGATGCTTCAGTTGCCGCTGAAGACGACGACTCTGCTGTTGTGCTGTTTTGTGGCGTGCAAGCTACTGCCAACAAAAGTGCAAGCACCAAACCGAGGATAACCCCTACTTTGTTTCTCTTCATTCTTACTCCGTTCTGCTGGAACTTCTCCAGCACCTGTAACTGTCATACTGACAGTCTGGATGTAAAGCTAACACCTGTAAATTGATACAGTTTTTTGTGCTGTTCACATCCCCTTATCGCTTCGAGTGGCTCGCATCAACGCGAGACTGCGACTCCCCTCGTCCTGTGCCTCGCTGAAAGCCGAATGAGAGTCTATTACATTTCACCTGAAAACGATACCGTCTATCGATTATTTACAACTATTTGGAGGGTGCAGGTGTCTCGAGCGGTGCAGGTGTCTCGAGCGGCGCACGTCTTGAGGGGTGCAGGCGTCTCGAGCGGCACGCGTATTGAGCGGCGCACGTCTTGGACCTTGCGACATCACCTGTTGTGCGTCTCTACTCGCTTTTGCACTATGCATCCCTATGGCAACTCGCCCGCCATACGAAGACTTCCCTCGTTTTCAACCTCCGTTTCATCTACTGTACGAACATTTCGCTCAGTTTCTTAACGAGTAATATCGCATAGGGCTTTTACCTGCAGGTTTTATAAGCTTCAAATTTTTATGTACGAGAAGTTCGTACAGTAAACGAGGAGCATGACATCCAGAGCTGTCATCCGCGATTCGCAGCGAGCCATTCGGGCAAGGCATGATGCCCAAAGCCGTCATCCATACTTAGAGCGCCTCTGGCTTGCCTCTCAATAATGCAGAGACAAGCCTATGAACATGACTGTCGTTCCACTCGTACCAACCTACAACCAGCCAGTTAGCTCAAACAGATTGTCGACAAACTCATGGCACACACCATAGTCACCGTTATTTTCTCTGCTTGGTGCGTTTCTTGATTAAGAACATGAGCCTGATTGATGACTTCTTCCACGTCTCTTCTACGGCTCTTCTACGTCATAACCAAGATTCCTCATCCTTTGAGTGGCACTGTGTCCAAACGTGAGAAGATAGGCATCTGTCCAAATCCGTAAAGCATTCTTACACACGTTTGCGCAGGTAATCACCCGGTTTCACTGGCACGTCGCATATAAAGCTGTAGTGCTCCCGAGAGCGGTTGGCAACATCGACGGGTGTCTCGGTAGCTTGGGCACGGAGCTGCTCATACGTCAGCGGGTCTCTGTCTGCAAAGAGTTTGCCCTCATCCAGCGGAACAAGCCACCTTAGGGGACTCGTAAGCCGCAGCTCAAACGACTCCATGTGCGGGCTCACAACACCAAGAACATCGGTGGATTCAAAGCGATTATGACAAAGCACGGTCACTTTGAATGTGCCATCCGACGCGGGCTCGCATGCCTCGACCGTTGCCACATGCACACATTCAAACTCATATCCACTGTCATCAGGCGTTTGGTTGGCTGGTCCATAATAAAAGCCCGTACTATAGGGACGATGAGAGATAGTGAGAAGCTCGGCCTCAGCCACCTCGGGCGACCCTCCGTCAAGAACACTCCGATATGCCCCAACAACCGTTGCCACGTAGAATGCCTTTTTGTTGCGACCTTCAATCTTGAATGAACTCACACCAGCTGCCGCAAGTTCATCGAGGTGAGAGACCATGTTGAGGTCTTGGGCATTCAGGATGTACGAGCCGCGCGTGTCTTCTTCAATATCGAAGTATTGACCCGGTCTTGTCTCTTCAACCAACGCATAGTTCCAACGGCACGACTGGGTACACAGACCTTGGTTTGCCCTGCGACCAGTCATAGCCGAGCTGAGTAAACAGCGACCCGAATACGCCACGCACATAGCTCCGTGCACAAATGCCTCAATCCCAAGGTCAGAGGGGGTGTTTTCTCGCAAGGTAGCAATGTCGTAAATGCTCATTTCGCGGGCACAGACAATGCGCGTAGCACCCAAATCGTGCCACATACGTGCTGCTTCAGCATTCATAACGCTTGCCTGCGTGCTGATATGCAGATTGACATGCGGGGCATGGCGCTTTGCCAAAGAAAACGCACCCATGTCACTCACAATAAACGCGTCGGCCCCCGCCGCATCAAGGGCTTCGAGGTACGCGGGCAGCTCAGCGATGTCGTCATTGCCCATGAGCGTATTCAGGGTTACATACACATGTGCACCTAAGCTATGAGCAAACGACACAACGTCAGGCATGTCATCGAGGGAGAAATTCTCGGCATTTGCCCTCATACCAAAGCGGTCGCATGCGAGATAGACCGCATCGGCACCATAGCGAATAGCCGCCTTGAGCTGCGACCACCCTCCCGCTGGTGCAAGTAATTCAGCTTGTGAAGTCTTGTTTTCCATACAGGAATAGTATCAAATCACGTCCCTCGTCACAGCGAGGCATAGCACCTGCAACGGAGTCGCGCCTCCCCTGCGCTCACGTAAGCTTCGAGAGCGAGGTTTAGCATCCCTTTAGCTTGCCTCCCTACAATGCGGGGCGAGGCAGGCATCGGGCGTACAGGTCACTCTCGGGGCACTTGCCTCCCTACAATGCGGGACGAGGTGATGAACATGACTCTCGTTTCGCTTCTACCAGCCTACAAACCAACCAGTCAGCTCAGAGAGATTGTCGAGAAACTCAAAGAAGCTCGGTGACCTGTGCATTTGCCTTAACCACGCGAGCCACGCCTCCCGTCATGGCAGAGCTCAGTAAGCAGCGACCACTCGATTGTAGCGGCCAAGGTAATCGAGATGTTCGCTGTCTTTGAGGCGATCAATCTCCTCTTCCGAGAAACCACCTTCATGTTCGAGCTCAATAACATAGCGATACACGCCAAGAGCCGAACCATCTGGCCGATCATGCACACAGACAAGGTGCGTTCCACCTTGGCAGAGCGACGCCAACAGTTCTGGTAACTCTTCTGCTCCAATGCTCGCAGCGCACACAGCCAATTCATAGCCCGATAGCTCGTTTGCGTGTTGAGACACGACGTAAAAACGCGTTTTGTTTGCCTCGGATTGTGAGACGTTGTCCTGCAGCACCTCGAGCTCATACAGATTTGCTGCCCCTGGCGCTGCAATGGCAACAGCCGTGTTGTCGTGACCTTCTGCCACCTCTTGAGCTGCAGCAGCTGTACTTGCTGTCTCAACACGCTGTGCCCCTGGTAGGTTTTTATCAAGCCACTCAGCACTCTGTGCCAGACCCTGTTTGTGGGAAAGCACCCGCGTTACCTGCGAGAGTTCAGTTCCGGGAAGTCCCATAAGTGTTTGTCGAATGGGAAGTACCACCTCACCCACCACACTCACATCATGAGCTGCAAGAAAGGCATCAATGTAGTCTGTCACAGGCCCGCCGAGCGTGTTTTCCTGTGGTACAACAGCATACGCAGCCGTTCCATCAGCCACGAGGGCAAGTGCATCTGTCACGCTTGCTTGAGGTAGTAAGTTGTCGTTATCACCAAAGAAAAGCTTGGTGGCTTCTTCGGTGTAGG
>JAFUCQ010000116.1 GCA_017459605.1 Atopobiaceae bacterium | reverse complement strand
TATACAGTGAAGCGAGCCCCGTTGGCGACTTTAGTTTTGCCATGATTCGAAAAAAGCTTGCTCCCGATACCGATTTATCTCCGCGAGACAGACGGGTTATCTCGGCAAAGTACGCAATTCGTGGTGTGTCGGGATCCCCGGCTCAATGGTATGGTCTTGAGAGTTCAAACGTCATCCTCGAATACGTACCCATGTTTACCAAGATCAAGAAGCCACCCAAGTTGGTTCGCAAGCCGCTGGAGTACGTTATCGTGCCTGGCGAGCAGGATGTCAGCGAGGATATCTTCTCAGGTAGTGCTGGAGAGCGAGAAGAACCGGAGCTTCTCGATGCGTGCGAGTATCCGCGCCGCGAGTCTGAGGAGGAGGGCGAGGGTGATTCTGCCGTCGTGGCAGGTGATGCAGGTGATGACTCCGCCTAAGCTGCCGGCGCCTAAGCTGGCGGCGCCTAAGCTGGCGGCGCCTGCGCATCGTGCCCGCTTTGCCTGCAACTCCCTGCGGCTACGTCTGCCTGTCCATCTCGCCCGCCTCAGCTTTGCGCCTAGTCGCCGAAGAGCTCAATATCGTTGAGGGTGCGCTGAGCAAGCGGCACGTAGGGCTGGCTGCTCATCACCGAACGATACGCTGGCCTGATGATACGGGCTGCTCCATAGAGCTCTTCAAGGCGGTGTGCCGCCCAACCAGCCAAGCGCGCAATCGCAAAGATAGGCGTGTACATGTCCTGCGGAATCCCGAGCATTGAGTAGACAAAGCCGGTATACATATCGATATTGGTTGATATGGGCTTGGAAAGTCCCCTCAGGTCGCGCATGACTTGCGGACCCAAGCGCTCAACGCGTTTGATGAGTTCAAAGCGCTCAGTCTCACCCTTGAGTTCTGCCACCGTACCTGCGTATTGCTTGATGAGCTCTGCACGCGGATCGGTAATGGTGTAAACCGCATGTCCCAAGCCATAAATGAGACCAGTTCGGTCGAAGGCTTCTCGCCGCAAGATGCGCTCGAGGTAGCTTGAGAGCTCGTCATCATCGTCCCAGTCAGAGACATGCTCGGCAATGTCTTCGAGCATCTCGCCAACCTTGTAGTTGGCGCCTCCGTGCTTGGGGCCCTTGAGCGAACCCATGGCAGCAGCGTAGGCAGAGTAGGGGTCTGTCCCTGAGCTCGACAACACGCGGCAGGCAAAGGTGGAGTTGTTGCCCCCGCCGTGCTCGGCATGCAGCATAAGCATAATGTCAAGGAGCATGGCTTCGTCGTGGGTAAAGCCCGCCTCTCCACGAAGCACGTCAAGGACGGTTTCTGCCATGGAATAGCCATCGCGCACGGGAGGCACGCGCAGGCGCTCATCGTTGAGCTGGGCTTCGTGTGCGGTGTGGGCTATAGCGGCAATGCGCGGCAGGCGTCCCAGCAAAGAACACGCAACGTCAATCTCGTGCGCCGCACTGGTATCGTCGGGATTTTGGTCGAAGGCGTAGAGTAGCAGCGTTGAGCGGGCAAGCACGTTCATAATCGAGTGCGATGCAGTTGCTCGCGGAAAGATGTCGAGATAGCCCGTGGGAAGTGCTCGCTTTGAGTCGATACGGGCATTAAAGTCGTCGAGCTGCGCTGCGGTTGGAAGCACGCCGGTGAGCAAAAGGTAAGCCACCTCTTCGTAGCCAAAGCGACCCTCTTGCTGGGGGTTGCTCACGAGGTCTTCGATGCTCTGACCTCTGAAAAAGAGCTCTCCTTGGCAGGGAATAACCTGTCCGTTGAGCTTGTCGTAACCGTGGACATTTGAAATCTTGGTAAGACCAACGAGCACACCCGAACCGTCTGAGTTTCTCAGTCCCCGCTTGACGTCGTATTCAACGAACAGCTCATTGGGGATGGTATCAACTTCGAGGTAGGCTTCGTAGAGCTGGTCTGATATGGGTGGGCGCCCCAATGCCACCGAAGGCATGGGAGTCACATCAAAAGCGCGGGTTAGCGCCGAGGTATTCCGAGCATTGAGGAGCGCTCCAAATGAGCGTCGTTTGTTGTTTTGAGCCATCGTTTCCTCTTAACAGTAGGAACGCGAGAGCAGGGGAGTGTTAGCTCTCTACAGCCGATACATGAAGTCAAAGACTTCCTCGCGTTGCAGGGTAATCTGCATACCAATTTCTCCGGAAAGCTCATCAATCTCAGACTTGAGCTGGGTAAATGATATCGTGAGCTTCGATAGGTCAACGAGCATGGTCATCGTAAAGATACCCTGCAGAATGGTTTGCGAGATGTCGAGAATGTTGACGTCGTAGCGGGCGAGAAGACCCGTTACTGCGGCAATGATTCCCGAACGGTCAGCACCAAGTACGGTCATAATTGCGCGCGAATGCTTCTCTGACTTCTCAAGTCCATCAGGCTTAGAGTCTGTCATAACGCCTCCCTGACTGCTGTATCCCGCCTATTGATTTGTCTTTTTGCGGAGAGTCTATTGTACTCTATGCCGGCGCTCGCCCCGAGACCTTCACACGGCGTTAACGAAGACGAACGTGTTGTTTGAGTTGCTTTCGTTAATCTGCTCGAATGCGAACACCGTATCCTGCAGTTTGGGGCTGTAGCCTGCAGATCAGGGCCGTAGCCTGCAGTTTGGGGCTGTAGCCTGCAGATCAGGGCCGTCGCCTGCGGCTTGGAGCCGTAACCCGCAGCTCATAGTCGTAGTCGGTCACAAGGTACGATAACCCGACACTTTGCTCATAGCCCGTTGCCTGACGTTGCTGCACAGTCCTCTACACCAATAATTACCGACTATAGAAAAGAAGGGACTCTGAATCCTGCGGAAACACTCGGCTCGATTTCTATAGTCGGTAGTTTTGCGAGAGAAGATGTCATACACCACGCATGAACACTGACCCTGTGTGCACCTGTTGTTCCACACAGTCTGCCGACAAACCCACCGACGCCTTAGCCGCAAACCCTCATCTATCCACCCATACGTCACCCGCAGAACATGACTCTTGCGCTAGGATAAAGACATTCGGTTTACAAAGGGGTTGCGCAGGCGAGGGGTCTGTGCGTTGAGAAAGGGGTACTTATGGATGCAGAGGTTCGTGAGCGTATTGAGGCATGGCAGGCAGGGGTGAGCGACCCAGAGCTGGCTGCAGAACTCAAAGACCTGCTCGCAGGCGATGAAGAGGCGCTCAATGACGCTTTTTATCGCGATCTTGACTTTGGTACGGCTGGCTTGCGCGGGATTCTCGGCGTGGGTTCAAACCGTATGAATCGCTACGTTATCGCACGAGCAACACAGGGTCTGGCAGACTATCTCAACGCTCATTATGACAAGCCGAGCCTTGCGCTTGCCCGCGATTCACGTCTCAAGGGTGAGGAGTTTCAGCAGGTAGCAGCAGGTGTGCTTGCAGCTAATGGCATTCATGTCTACGTCTATCCTCGCATTGAACCCGTGCCAACGCTGTCGTTTGCCGTACGTTATCTGGAGACCTCAGCAGGCATCGCGCTAACGGCAAGCCACAATCCTGCTCCTTATAATGGCTACAAGGTCTACAACGACAACGGCGGACAAATCGCAAACGAAGCCGCCGACGAGATTAGCGCCAACATTGCTCGCGTTGATCCTTTCTCGGTTGAGATTATGGACTTTGACGAGGCACTCGAGAAGGGCCTGGTCGAGTGGACCCCAGAAGAGGTTCTTGATGCCTTTATCGAGAATATCAAGAAAGTTTCAATTCCTGGCTTTAAGGCAGCAGACGGCTACAAGGTGGTCTACACCCCGCTCAATGGCACGGGACTGGAATGCGTCACGCGCATTTTGTCTGAAATTGGCGTCACCGACGTTGAGGTTGTTGCCGAGCAGGCAGAGCCCGATGGCAATTTCCCCACCTGCAAGTATCCTAACCCTGAGTTCAGAGAAGCCCTTGAGCTGGGGCTCAAATTGGCAGATGAGGTCAAGCCAAAGCTCCTTGTAGCAACCGATCCCGACGCAGATCGCATGGGTACTGCTATTCCCCACGATGGCGACTACGTTTTGCTCTCTGGCAACGAGATGGGTGTGCTGCTCATGGACTGGCTGGCAGCCATGGCCAAGGCTCGCGGTGAAGACGTTGCCTCAAAGGTGGCTGTAACCAGCATCGTTTCGTCTGCTATGCCTGATGCGCTTGCTCGGGATTGGGGCTTTGAGCTGCGTCGCGTGCTCACGGGATTCAAGTATGTTGGCGACCAGATCGACCAGCTCAAGGACGCTGGTGAAGAAGATCGCTTCCTGATGGGTTATGAGGAGTCCTATGGCTATCTCGTGGGAACCCATGCCCGCGACAAAGACGCCATTGTTGCAACCATGCTTGCGGTCGAGATGGCTTCCTTCTATGCCGAGCGCAACATGGACCTTTACGAGGCAATGGAGGCTCTGTATGAGAAATACGGCTTCTACCTCAACGGAATTGTCAATGCGTCATTTCCCGGTGCCGCTGGTGCCGACAAGATGGCGGCCATTATGGCAGGTCTTCGCGAGAAGCCCCTCGAGGAGCTTGGCGGCTTTTCCGTTGTCGGAACAACCGACTATGCCGAAGGTCCTGAGATGCCACGCTTGAGTGGTCTACAAAAGGAAGCGGGACAGATTCTTCCTCCGTCGAATGTGCTCGAGTATCGACTTGAGGGAGAGAACTAGGTTATCTTCCGTCCGTCTGGAACAGAACCCAAGGTCAAGGCGTATTTGTTCTCAAAGGGAGCAACTCGTGCTGAGTCTGAAGAGATACTTGCTCGCCTGCAAGCAGCTGCCGAGGAGATCTTGTCGTAAGCTTCGGTTGTTAATCGCGACACGGGTTTTCGTTGCGAGTTTGCGTGTCTGCTCGTGACGTAGAGTTGCAACGAAAGCTTCGAGGTAAGTGTGCGTGGCGAGATTGTAACGAAGCTGTCAGTTGCAATCTCGCTGTCAGCCTCAGACATTCGAGAATCTCTGTATACCTTAGGGTATACAGAGATTCCCATTATTTATGAACCAACCAACAAAACTGCAGCTAATGTTTTCTCGGCCACAAAACTCTG
>JAFUCQ010000115.1 GCA_017459605.1 Atopobiaceae bacterium | reverse complement strand
TGCAGAGCGTCATCCCGCGCGCAGGCATCAACGAAGGGCAGCCAGCCGTATCCGTCTACTCCTGCGAACCGTACGGGCACCCCGATGCTGCCGCATGCATATTCGATAAAGAGGTCCATGCACGGTTTTCCCAACAGGGGCATTTCCAAATGATAGAACAGCGGCAAGGTACCGGCGATCGAGGCTCTTTGGATGGCTCCTGCCGCCGCCTCCAGACTGTCGATTCCAAACAGGGCTTCCGCCCTGCCGCCGTCTGCCGCGCGCACAAACAGGCGGCGAAAATCACGGACCTGCCTGGTCCCTTCAACCTTTGCTGTCGTCAGGTGGCTCATAACGATTTCTCAACCTTGTTTTTCTGTTGCCAGAGAGAATAACGTTTCAGCACAAAGCCATCCGGATCGTACCTGGCAGGCAGACAGGTGCGCCTTCCGGTCAGGCGCTTATGCGGACATCCGCCTTTGCAGATGGGAAACACCTTGCACTCCATGCACTCGCTGTCGTTCTCGGGGAAGAGCGTCTCAAAATACGCGTCCCACGCATTCATGTCTCCGCTGGATTCCCGCAGGACATCAAAGTCGCGTACATTGCCAAAAGATATAGCATCGCGCCCTACTGCTTCCCAGCACTTATAGAGCGCTCCCTGTTCGTCGATGGCAAAACCGCTGATATTCTGCGCCATGCAGAAGATTGGGTTGACAAAGCTGTCCGAAGTCGGGTCATACGGAATCTCATCCCAGGCACCAACCTGGTGATGAAACTCATCCATGTTCAGCGTCAGATTCCGAGTAGTACCGGAAGAAGCCTCATTGCCATCCATGCGTGCGGGATATACCCGCACAGGGAAGCCTGCGTCCTCTGCCAACGCCGTTATCTTTTCCTTCAGCGCAGGAAAGAGCGCGGCATTGTCCTTGTTTACATTGCAGCGGATCAGTACCTTTATCCTGTCCGTATGCAGGCGCTCCAGGTTTTCCATAATCCGAAGAAAGCTGGAGCCGCCATGCTTTTCCCGCCTCAGGGAATCGTTGCTTTCGGGAGTTGGGCCATCCAGCGTAATCTGCATCTCAATGACGTTCACACGTTCCAGGAGGGACGCGTTTTCTGGCGTGATGAACCAGCCGTTGGTAATCAGTCGGGCGTGATAGCCGCACCCCTTCTCTTCGGCTAGTGCCATCAGCTTTTGAGAAAGATTCTCTATGATATCTGGGCAGAGCAGCGGCTCGCCGCCGAACCAGGTGACAGAGATATCCGTACTCGGAAAACACTCCAAATAGCGCCGGGCAAATTGCACCACCGCCTCCTGGGTTTCCTCACTCATGCGCCCGGTCCTCTGCTCCTCAAAGCAATACGGGCAGGCAAAATTGCAGGCGAGGGTCGGGCAGATGGTCAGCCCCAGTACGCGCCCGGAGCCTGCTGCCAGAAAAGCCCGCGTGCGCATATGCCGCATCTCATCATAGGAGACAACAAAGCCTCCCCGCTGGAACATCTGAACTACGCTGCTGTTCTCATCCAGCTCAAGTGCGGCCTCGAACATGCTCCTTTGCAGAGGTGTGAGCCGCGCGAACGCCGCCGTGCGGAAGTTCAGCAACGCATATGCATCTTCATCGGGTATTTTGACCAGATGGTTGTACTTGGAATAACGAAGCATACTACGCACCTTCCTCCTCTCCAGACAATCATGTCGGGATAGGCGCCTTGGTCCCGCATGCCTTTGCCTTCTCATAAAGCTCTGGCGACAGCTTCTCGAAGCTCTTGATGCACACTTTCTTCTGCGGCACGACCTCCCCGAGCCCTTGCCTCATTATACGCACGGGCGGGCGGTCCCGTCCCGCTCGATGCGCTCCTTATCTTTCGGCTTGATTGACATTGAATTCGAACTTCATCGACACGCGTTCAGGACTCCCGAGTTTTGCAGCTGATTAGCTAGCCCCGTTTCACATACGAATTGCTCAGAGGCCCCGAAAGGGGTCTTCTCGCTCGACGACGTGTACCGGTCGCTGGACTACCTGGCCGCCAACGCGGACGGGCTGGTCAGGCACATGAACGCGTCGCTCGAGGCCGCGCGCGGACCCAGGGACCGCACCCGCCTCTACTACGACGTGACCAACTACTACTTCGAGGTGGACGGCGAGGACGACGGCGACGGCCTGAGGAGGAGAGGCGTCTCCAAGGAGCACCGGCCCGAGCCGATAGTCCAGATGGGGATGCTGATCGACGCCGACGGCATCCCCCTCGACTACCGGCTCTTCCTCGGTAACGTCAACGACATGTCCACGATGGTGCCGATGATGGAGAAGGCGGGCCTCGGGGGCGACCAGCCGTACTGGATAGCTCTGCAGTTATGCACTACACATCGTAAGGATTACAAGGCTGTCGGGTCGGTTGCCTCATTTGCAGAACCACCGAAAACAATATCGGTGATGGTTGCATCCATGATGGAAGCTCCTCCGTCTTCGGTGTCGCTCTCAGAGACGGACACGTTGAAAGTCACGTCGTATGCCAAAGGACCTTTGACCATCTTGACGCCCGTCTCGGCACCCCCGTACATCCAATATCCCTCGAAAGCAAAGCCGCTATTCACGAGATCTTGTCCAGTCTTTCCCACGTATGCTTTGAGCTCATCTTGAGAAAGCCTATCAGCTGTTAAGTCCTCGGCGCTTTCCAGCGCAAGCCCACCCATCACTTCACGGAACTTCTCCGCGTAGCTATCGTCTGACATATCCAGGGCTTCGAGCTTTTCGTAGCTTTGAGCATCCATCTTGGCAACCACGCGAACAACATAGTTATCGGTGGCAAACACGGTAACGTAGTGGTTTTCGTCCCAACCTGCGGCGCTATTCTCACCGGTGTCGTAAGCTAGCGCGTCACCGAAAGTCTTCCAGCTCGAGACGTCAATCGCGGTGGCTTGTGTCTGTCCAGAGGCAGGAGACGACCCGTCACTTGGTGTCGACTGGCTGCTACATGCAGCCAAGGGTAAGGCGAGGAGCATCAGCGCAAGCGCCAGTGCTGCGGTAGTTTTTGAAACGGTCGTTTTGAATGGGTTTTTCGATGTTCTCATCATGGCAAATCCTTCCTCTGCTTATGCTTCTTTGTTGTCGTTGCTACAAGTCATCGAAATTCGTGCGATCCTCCTTATGCCTTGGCGTTGTTACATGGCTCCAGCGAGTCGATGTCGCTTCTTTTCCTGGCGAGCTTTTCATGGATTTCATTATCTACCATGTTTCCCACAATTAGTGATCGTAGACATCGTTCTCAGCTGTGTTTACTGATTTATACGCTGGCGGTGACACATGTGTCTTGAGCTATCCACACGCCTATGGGTTGAGATGAGCTTTGCTGAGATTAAGCGAATAGAACTTGCTTTAATTGCTTAATCTTGCAATATAATCTAGATTAAGCAATTTGAGATAGCAGGGGAGGGTGTGTATGCTTGTTGCTCGCGATAAGGAGAAGAAGCTTTTAGAGGATGCTTTCGAGGCGGAGGAGTCGCAGTTTATCGCTGTCTTCGGAAGGAGGCGCGTTGGAAAAACGTACCTGGTTAGGGAGACGTTCGAGAAAGAATTCACCTTCCAGCACACTAGCTATGCCAATACTGGCACAAAGGGTCAACTCTTCGCATTCTCAGCGTCTCTGAGAGAATACGGTCTGCAGGACTTTTCTGCTCCGGCTAACTGGCTTGAGGCGTTCGAGCTACTGAAAGACCTCATTCGAAACTCCAGTAAAAATCGGAAAGTCATCTTTATCGACGAGCTCTCCTGGATGGACTCTGGGAGAAGTGACCTGATGCCCGCCCTAGAGGGCTTCTGGAATGGCTGGGCATCTGCTCGCAAAGATATTGTGTTGATTGTATGCGGGTCGGCTACTTCATGGATGCTGAGTAAGGTTGTCCACAACAAGGGAGGACTCTACAATCGACTGACTGCTCAGATTAACCTGATGCCCTTCACCTTGGCTGAGTGCGCAAAATATGCGGCATCACGTGGGATTGTCATGAATCACCACCAGCTCCTTGAGTGTTATATGGTCATGGGGGGCGTCCCCTACTATTGGAGCTTCCTGCGCAAAGAGTTGAGCCTCTCCCAGAATATCGACCTAGTCTTTTTTGGCAAAAACGCCCCACTCAAGGATGAGTTTCGTTACCTGTTTCGCTCGTTGTTTAAACGACCCGAGGGCTATGTGGCAATCATCGAAGCACTGGGAACGAGGAAGGCGGGGATGGAGCGGACAGAACTCCTCGCAGCAACGGGACTGACCAATTCTGGCGGATTCACGTCGAAACTCGAAGAGCTGGAGCAATGCGGGTTCATCCGAAAGTACCGAGAGTATGGCAAAGCGAAGAAAAATGCTGTCTACCAGCTCATAGACAACTTCACGCTCTTCCATTACAGGTTCCTCGAAAAGCACCCAACAGATGAGCATTACTGGTCCAACCAGGAGAACACACCCGCTCGTAATACATGGACTGGAATCGCCTTCGAGCGGGTTTGTCTTCAGCATATTAGGGAAATGAAAAAGGCACTTGGTATCTCAGGCGTACTCACAGACGTCTCATCGTGGAGCTGCACTGCAGATTGCGAGCTAGGCATCAACGGATCTCAGATTGACCTTATCATTGACAGGAAAGACCAAGTCATTAACCTTTGCGAGATGAAATACTCGACACAAGAGTACAGCATCACACAAAAGGTCGACGCAAACGTAAGACATAAGGTGAACGATTTTCGCTTTGTGACAGGCACCAAAAGTGCCATCCATGTAACCTTTGTCACTCCGTATGGTCTTGCGAGAAACTCCTACGCGGGAAACGTCCAAAGCGAGGTTACCGCTGACGATTTCTTCGCGTAGGCTGAGCACTACTCGATCTGCTCGCATGATGCGATATAGGAACAGAGCGCGTCTGTGAGGTCGCTGCGATAGCCGTTCAGACAACTGAACTTTTCATCATGAGTCATCTCAGAAAATATGCACCTCAGCCCTATGGAGACAAATTGCGCCGAGATTATCAGTATTTAAGTTGTATTGTCTTTGCAGCCAGAATAAGCAGAACCACAGGTACACGTTTAGTTAAGGCAGCGTTGTCGCAATCATGCTGCAAAACACTCGTGCAAGTAACCATTTGTCGGTTGATTCACTCTTATCAACCGACAAATGATTATTTGGCTGAACTGCTCGATGCTCAATTTGACAATCTTATAGAGAACGAGTCGGGCGATTGGGAGTCCGCCTCTCTTCTCGATATCGCGAGCTACAAGAACGGCCTCGCCATGCAGCGTTTTAGGCCTGTTGGCGATGGCTCAGGCCTTCCAGTTCTTAAGATTCGCGAACTTGGGCAGGGCTATTGCGGAAGCGATGCTGAAAGGTGCCGCAGTGACATCGATGAGTCAGTCACCATCCATGATGGCGACCTCGTATTTTCGTGGTCAGGCACCTTGCTTCTCGACTTCTGGGCTGGAGGGGATGCCGGACTCAACCAGCACCTCTTCAAGGTGACATCGGAGGCGTATCCGAGCTGGTTCTATTTCATGTGGACAAAGCAGCACATGAGGCGCTTCATCGCACTTGCTAAGGATCGCGCCACCACCATGGGGCATATCAAAAGGAGTGCGTTACAAGAATCAGAAGTACTAATCCCACCTGCGAACACGATGATCGAGCTTACGGAAAGGATGCAGCCTATCGTGGACGAAATGATTGGATTGAAGGTACAGAGCCGTAAGTTGGGTGAGCTTAGAGATGCCCTTCTGCCGAAGCTGATGTCTAGTGAGGTTGACGTATCCGAAGTTGAGCTACCTAAGCAGCCAAATAATCATTTGTCTGCTGATTGAGAGCTATCTTGTTATCGATTGAACCAAGGATAGCCATGATAGATTGCTGTTCATCAATGGATGGCAAATCGAGCTCTATTGCCAATAGGTTTTTCTGGCTCAGCTTTGGCTGTGTTGATCCAGTCACATATGGCGTCAGATTCATGCTGTTCAGCAACCAGCCGAGTACTCGGATGTCGCATTTGTCAGTTCCGGCCAGTACGTGCGCATGGTTGTTGACGCGAAATCTGCCCGTCACAAGATTTGCCAATGGCATTTTTCGGCTACGGAGGTTCTCGCCATCCTCTGCGACTAGCAGGTAGGTACCATCATAGGTGTAATCATCGAGATAATCCACTATGCCTTGGGCACCATAATAAGGATAGCATCCCTTTCTGCCTTCTCTTTGCCTTGAAGAAAGCGGCTGCCTTCTTGAATCGTCGAGCTGTACGACATCACCCAGCAAAACCTTAGAACCCATAGCCGATTGCCTCCAAGTTCTTGCGAATCTGCTGCTGCAGGCGATTGGACTCCTCAAAGCATTTGGCCAGCTCACCGGTCAAGCGTTCCATCTTTTCCTCGAAGGTCTCGCCGTCGTCTTCCTCGTCCCTTATGCCCACATATCGTCCAGGGGTCAGGATGTAGTCCTGCTTGGCAATGCCCTCAATGTCCACGGCTGCGCAGAAGCCCTTTTCGTCCTCCAACTCGCCCTTGCGGAAGGCGTCAAACGCCTTGACCACCTTAGCTATATCCTCGTCGGTGAACTCGCGTAGGCGGCGACTTACCATGGCGCCCATCTCGCGGGCATCAACGAAGAGTGTCTTGCGCTGACGGTTAGGCTCCTTGCTGATTATCCATAGACTCACTGGGATGCCCGTACTGTAGAAGAGGCGATCTGGCATGGCAACAATACCTTCGACCAGTCCAGCTTCAACGATAGCTTGCCTTATAGCACCTTCGTTGTTGGTCTGCGAGGAAAGCGATCCGTTTGCAAGTACCATACCCATATGACCACCCTCGGCTAGGTGGTGGATCATATGCTGCATCCACGCGAAGTTGGCGTTGCCTGTAGGCGGGGTGCCAAAGTCCCAACGTGGATCTTCCTTCAACTGCTCGCCGCCCCAATCAGAGGCATTGAAGGGAGGATTTGCCAGCACGAAGTCGAAGCGCTCATTCTTGTGGATGTCGTTGAAAAAGGTATCAGCGTTAAAGGAACCAAGGTCAGCATCAATGCCTCGGATGGCGAGATTCATCATTGCCATCTTCCATGTTGTGGGGTTACTTTCCTGACCAAAAATGGACAAGTCATCGAGCCTGCCTTGGTGGTTTTGTACGAACTGAGCAGACTGAACAAACATACCGCCGCTTCCGCAGCAGGGGTCGTACACGCGCCCATGGAAGGGCTGGATAATCTCAACCAGTGTGCGTACCACGCAGGCAGGCGTGTAGAACTCTCCAGCGTTTTTACCTTCGGCCTCAGCAAACATAGAAAGGCAATACTCATAGGTGCGACCAAGAATGTCGCGAGTGTCACCTTTTTCTGCCATTTGCACGTTGGTGAAGAGATCTACCACGTCACCAAGGCGACGCTTGTCCAGCTCTTGACGAGCGAAGTTCTTGGGCAGGATGTTCTTGAGCTTGTCGTTCTCCGCCTCGATAAGGCGCATGGCATTGTCGATGACTTTGCCAATCTCGGGCGTGTGTGCAGCGCCTGCAATGATGTCCCAGCGTGCCTCTTGAGGCACCCAGAAGATGTTCTTGTAGGCGTACTCGTCACGGTCTTCCTCGAAGCCATCACCCTCGTCCACCAGTTCTTGATAGCGCTCGTTGAACTTGTCGGATATGTACTTGAGGAAGATAAGACCGAGTACCACATTTTTGTACTCCGATGCGTCCATGTTGCCACGCAGCTTGTCTGCGGCAGACCATATCTGCTGCTCGAAGCCAATCTCTGCCGTGTTGTCTGTCTTTTTATTCGCCGTCATTCGGAATCTCCTTATCAATTACCCAGAAGCCGTTTTTGGTTGACCCCTCATGGTGAATGATTCCTTGCTTACGCATAATCTTGAGATGGTATCTAATGCCATCTGGGGTAAGACCGAGTTTTATGGCAAGTGTCCCTGCGGTCAGGCTTGGATTCTCAACAAGGAGTTCCAGAATCTCATGCTGAGTAACACTTGGTTTTTCTTTGGTAGTTGCTGTCGTTTCTTTGGTAGTTGCTGTCGTTTCTTTGGTAGTTGCTGTCGTTTCTTTGGTAGTAGTCACCATTTCTTTGGTAGTTTCTTTGGTAGTGGGATTAAGTTCTTTGGTAGTCGCATCCGTGGAAATCCCCGAATCAGCCGCTTCTGAGCTTGCCATATCCTCGTTATCTCTGAGTTTGATATCTGCATAGAACCTGCCCATCACGCCGACTTCCTACACTCGCTCTATTTTACTCTCCTGAGTCGACAAGAATTGACGTATCAGCCCAAAGCTCACACTGTGCCATGACGGTGGTTAAAGCTTCTTCAGCCCCCTCAGGGGGATACTTGTATTTTCGCAACAGCCGTTTGATGGCGCGACGCATTCCAGCTCGCGCTGACTCTTTGCGCTGCCAATCGATGGTTGCGCTCGAGCGCATGGCATCGGTCAGCTCACGGGTGATTGCAACAAGTTGCTCGTTGTCATAGAAGTCTTTCACGGCTTGAGGTTTAGTGATGGCGTCGTAGAAAGCCATCTCTTCTTCAGAGAGCCCAAGCTTTTCAGCGTCGGTGCGGTCTTTCATCATCTCCTTGGCCATGTTTACGAGCTCTTCGATAACCTGCGCATTCGTAAGCATGCCATTCAGGTAGGCATTGAGTGTGCCCTGCAGCATATCGCTGAACTTCTCGGCTTTCACAACACTTAGTCGTTGGTATGCACGGACACGCTCTTTTATGAGACGTTTCAAACTCTCGATGGCGATGTTCTTTTGCTTCATGTTGGCAAGTTCAGCCAAAAAAGCCTCATCAAAGAGGGAAATCTCCACGCTGTCCTTCTCGAACAAGTCAATGACACCATCGGCTTGTACTGTTTGCTCGAGGATAGCGGTCACGCGTTTGTTGAACTCGGCGTAAGTCATACCCTTGCCGCCGGATCCTTGGCGTCCCGTGAGGCGCAGCACTTGTACGCGAAGGACGGACAGGTATGCTGCTTCGTGCTGGTCTTCTTCAGAGACGAGACTCTTACAGAGGGAGAGTGCTTGATTCATCAGTTGACACTGCTTGATGAAGTCTTCTCGGTCTTCCTCGCGCTGTGGTTCT
>JAFUCQ010000114.1 GCA_017459605.1 Atopobiaceae bacterium | reverse complement strand
TTGGCAGGGTGCAAGCTCAAAAGCAAACGAAAGCCAAAAGGTACAAAAGAAATCCTAGCAGCATTTGAGCTTATTGAAGAGGGGACAACTGAGCACGGCACCAAAGCACTTGCTCAGGCTCTTGCGGAGCGTGCCAGTACCACCTCAGTTGTGGTTATTGACGGGATGAACGGAGCATCGGCTCTTTGTGACAACTTGAGTGAGATTGGTGTTCCGAGGTTTTACGTATACAGACCAAAAACAACTGATGTGATTGCTTCTGCGCAAGGGCTCAAAGATGCCCTTCTCGAAGGAAATGTCAGACACACAAAAATGCTTGCTTTAGATGAAGCAGCCAAAAGGGCAACTGTTCGCTCTATCGGAAATCGTGGTGGATGGGGCTTTGAAGATGCAATCGAGATTGAAGCGTGCGCACTTGCTCTATGGGGCGTTCGCACGTTTAAGAGAGACCCGACAAGAAAGCAGAGGTTATTAATTTGAGTGCACAAAACACACGATACGATGAGACATCTCTGCCCATGCCAGACCTCAAATCTGTGCCGGAAGAACTCGAAGCAGAGCTGATAGACCTCTTTGACACCTGGCATGCGGTAAAGCAAAGAAACGCACAGCTCACCACTTATTACAACATGAAAAACCTCACAAAGGATTTGGGTGTATCTATCCCTCCTCAGCTTATCGGCACGAACACAGTTGTTGGCTGGGCTTCAAAAGCTGTAAAGGTTATGGCAGTGCGCTCCAAGTTTGATGGCTATGTTTTTGGAGGCTCGACACTCAGAGAGCTTGACAGGCTTGTAAGAGATAATCGCTTGAGAACTCTTTATTCGATGGCATGCCAAAGTTCACTTGTTCATGGGGTATCTGCTTTTACAGTGATGCGCGGCACGGCTAGGCGACCCGTAAAAGTGAGAAGCTACTCAGCTAATCAGTTTGCAGTCCTTTGGGACAAAGACGAAGGGCGCATTGGCTCAGGAATTGTTTTAGCAGACACTGACAGAGAAGGCATCGCCACAAAGTATGTCATGCACACAAAAGACGCTGTGGTTACTTTTTGGCGCACAGGTGGCGAAAAAGGCGGCTGGGCGTGGCAATCAAAGTATGAGCCGCACAAGATGGGCCGTCCCATGATGGAGCCGCTCATCTTTGATGCAGACGATGATAGACCACTCGGACACTCTCGTATAACCCCTGAAGTTATGGGCATCATCGACAAAGCCATGAGAGATGTTTTGAGGATGGAGGTGGGCGCGGAGTTTTTCACCGCACCACAAAGATACATCTTGGGCGCTGAAGAGAGCTTGTTTGACCCATCCCCACTTGTGGGAGATGACAACACCGACGACACCGACGAAGAGGATGAGGCACCGCATACCGTTGACAGAAACATGATGATACGCGCTTACCTCGGCTCTTTTTTGTCTTTGACACGAGACGAAAACGGCGAGATTCCAAGTGTGGGACAGTTCCCAGCAGGAGATGCCCATAACTTTATCGCTGTCTTTGAAAATGACGCCCAGCGCTTTAGTGGTGCCACTAACGTACCTCTAGGACAGCTCGGTGTACTCTCTAATACCTATACCTCATCGGATGCGCTCGGTGCTGCCAATGACCCGCTCATACTTGAGGTTGAGTCTATGAATGCTCGCAACAAAGAGACCATGGAAGAGATAGCGCGCATGATGCTTGCGGTCTCTCGAAATGCCTCTCTTGATGAGCTTGATGATGAGGTGCTTGACGTTCAAGCAAGTTTTTCAGACCCATCTATGCCCACAATTGCCGCTCGAGCTGATGCATGGACAAAGATAGGAGCATCAGACGAAGCCCTCAAAGGTACGCGCGTATGGTATGAGGGACTCGGTATGCCACAAACGACTATTGACCGCATTATGGCGGCAAAAGACCAAACAGACTCAATAGCACTTCTCAACAGCATTGCAGAGCAGCTAGCTCAAGGAGGTAGCCTTGATTGATGCTGAGTTATTTGAGCGTTATCAAAAAGCATTAGGTACAAACGCTGAGTTGGTAAAGCTCGAAGTGGTAAAGCTGCTTGAAAGTATTGAGAAACTCAACCCCTACGAAGCTGCTGAGTTTTTGAGCGCAACCTATCCTAAGCTTCTCAAGGCGTATGGCAAAACTGCCGCCGATGTGGCTCGACAGTTTTATCAAGACACCCGAGATAGCTACTATGAAGATGAAGACGATGTCTCTGATTACGTAGCAAGGACAGCGGCTGCAATTCCTGATAGATGGGCACAAGAAGATATTGTCAAGGCTTCAAGTAAAGGACTTGACATCTTGCCAGGGCGAGCAGTTCGCCACACCATGGAGCGAGCAGATGCCACTATCAAGACAAATATCAGGCGAGACCCCAAAAAAGCACGATGGGCGGTAGTTCCTCATCCCGGCGCTTGTGCGTGGTGCATCCTTATTGCCGGCAACGGGTGGCGCTATTCGTATGAGTCGGTTAATGCTCAGCGCCATGACAACTGCAAGTGTAGTGTTGTGGCTGACTTTGACCAAGATAGCCCCGCTCTTGAAGGCTATGACCCAAAGGCCATGCAAGATGCCTATGCCAAGTGTGAAGAGACAATACACGACAGCGTCGATGACTTGTGGAATGCTCTGTCAGATGAAAAGAGAGCAAAGTATCTCAAACAAGGCGGTCGTGGCAAAGATGGCTTCAAGCGTGACCTCGTGTTAGCTGAGATGAACAGGCGCGACAGAGAATGGCTGAGAACTGGTAAAGCTCCCGAGATTGATTACAGCGAAAAAAGTCGAGCTCAATTTGGTGTTCGTGCACACAACGCAAAGGACTACTTGCGGCAAAACTTTATTGTAATAGGCAATGAATGGAAAGACTTGTTCGTGCACGATTCGCTTCAAGCCGCTGGGTTTTCCATAATACCTCACCGAACCATTCAAGAGGGCGGTATTACTAACAGAGATATATCCATAGGTAATAGTATCTGGGAAATAAAGAGCCCAGAAGCACAGCCAAATTCATACTCAAAGGATGAGCTAAAGTTTGTTCAGAGGCGTGTACAGCGAGCTCGTCATCAGTTTAGGGATGAGGGCATTTCCGACGTGCGTATTGTTTTTAATAATTACTACACAGGGTTCTATGGCAAAGATGAAACACGCGTCTATACAAGATTTCGAGATGAGGTCGCAAAACAAGGAATTGCGGATGCTTTGTTTATTACAAAGAAAGGAATTGTGATGCGAGTTAAATAAAAAGCCAAGAGGCTGCGTACAATCACACCGCCTATGGCTTTGATTAAAGTGTACCACAAACCCTCTTAGTTCAACGGCAGAACGACGGTCTCCAAAACCGTAGACGGGCGCTCGACACGCTCAGAGGGTGCCACATGAGAAACAAGCCCCACATGGGGCTTTTTTCATATACGCAAAGCAAGCAGCGGTCAATGCTTGCATCGACACCTGCTAGAGCAGGGAAAGGAGGTCAGCACATGGCTGACAACACCACTCAGGCAACAACTGAGGACAACACCCAAGCACAAGAGGCACAAACACAGGTGCAAGGGGGCGCTCGTATGTTCACCCAAGAAGAAGTTAATCGCCTTGTTGGGGATGCACGCACCAAAGA
>JAFUCQ010000113.1 GCA_017459605.1 Atopobiaceae bacterium | reverse complement strand
CTTCATCGGCGCTTATCTGCCGTGTGGGCAAACATCAAAGGACGTATCGGTTTTCTTCCCAGTGAGCGAGATCTCTGTCTGGCTGAAATGCCTGAGATGATTGATGTTGTGACCCTTGCTTTGTCGGCGGGACTGTCGTTTGACTCATCGCTCGACCTGTATTGCCAAAGAAGTGACAGCATGCTTTCTCATCTTTTGAGCCAAGCATTAGCACGTTGGCACATGGGGCTTACAACACGGGAGCTTGCCCTTCGTGAGATGTCAGAACGTCTTGGTGTAGCAGCTCTTGCAAGTTTTGCTTCTGCCACTCACGATGCACTGGTTTTTGGAACCCCCTTAGTGCAACTCCTCGAATCACAAGCCCGAATGTTACGCGATGAGCGCCGCAACCAGATTGAGCGTCGAATGGAACAGCTTCCAGTAAAAATGCTCATCCCTCTCGGTGCACTCATTCTTCCAGCCATGCTCTTGTCGATTTTGGGTCCTTTGTTAGTAGCAGCAATGGGCTCTGTGTAGGGAAGTTCCAAAGAGAAAGGAAAGACCATGAAAACTGCTATTGAACGTTTAGGAAGTTCTGTGAAAGGTGCCTATACACAGCTCGTTTACGAGCGTGACGGACAAGGTACAACAGAGTATGCAATCCTCGTTGGTGTGCTGGTAGTTATTGCTATTGTTGCAATCGTCTCTTTTCGCGAGCGCATCGTCGAGCTCTGGAATGCTATTTCTGATGGCATCAATTCCTTGTGATATCCACCCATGAAGCGGAAAAACCGACTCTATTGGATAGCGAGTACTTGTGCGGCGGCAGTTTGTGCGGTACTTGCACTCAGCCCCCAAACGTCGACGCATACGGATGTGTCGCATGCATACGAATCCTTTCAGCAAGAAGAAGATCCGTCACGTGAAGATGGTCAGTTTGAAGTCTCGCAAGAAGAAACAGGACACAACTCAGATGCCACATCAGTTGAGGGCTTGCATCAATCAGTGGAAAAAGCAGGAGCAAAGGACGAAACAGAAAGTCGCAGCAACTCGCAACGCGAAGACACTAGTACGCAACGCGAAGGCAGCAGCCCACAACGCGAAGACACGAGTACGCAGCGAACGGGCCAAGAAGGCGAAACTATAACCCGCTATCAGCAGGAAGGCACACTTGAGTTCGTGGCAGCACAGCTTTTAAACACATATAAGAGCCGTGGTGATTGTGCGTTGCTCCGCTCAAGCACGCTTGATTTATTTGGGCAGGTATGGGGCTGTTTAGTGCGAGGGGGAGATTGGCTCGAGATGGTGTTCATTCAATCGTTGAGCGAGGAAGGCCCCTGTGAGGTACGTATTGTCAGGATTGAGTCTTGAGGACGATGAATCTTGAAATGAAGGCTGTGAGGTAGATGGGCAGATGGAAAACAAGCACAACAAAACCTCGATGCTTGCAGATCAATGCGGTCAGGCAAGCACTGAATACGCACTTACCATCTTTGCTTTTATTGCCATGCTGGCTGTTTTGGCACTTCTGTGGCAGGCAGCTCAAGGGGGCTGGAAAGCCGAGGTGTCTGACCATGCGGCGTCGCATAGCTTTGAAGGACAGGGGTCGCTATCGGCCTTTCAAGACATTCTGTTGTTCTAGGACGTTCTTTGGGCAACAAGACGGTCAAGCAAGCGTTGAAAGTGCCGTTTTGCTTCCCATTTTTATGCTGCTGCTGGCAATGCTTCTGCAGCCAGTGTGTTTGCTTTATACGCGATCTGTTATGGAGTCGGCTGCTGCAGAAGGACTCAGGGTGCTGACGACAGCTCAAAGCTCTGAGTCATCAACGCATGCAGCGTGTGAGCGCTATGTCTTGAGAAGACTCGATTGGATACCCAAGCTCCCACTCTTTCATGTTGGGGGAAGTGCTGATTGGGCAATTGAGCTCGAAGGCGGACAGACAGAAAACCATGCCCGTATTTCGATCAGCGGGCATGTTCGTCAGCTTCCTCTCATGAATGCTGTTCTCAGCTCGTGGATTGCCCATGACGATAGAGGGCTTGTTTTGTCGGTAGAAGTACAACGAGAAGTTCGACCACAGTGGTTGGAGGGCGATTATGCAAGTTGGCAAAAAGTGTGGGCCTGACCACTACAGTGCTGGCTCTCCTGCGAAGTGTGGGCCTGACCACTACAGTGCTGGCTCTCCTGTACTTTCCATATTTGTTGACGAGGAGGGCTATACCACAGTTGCAGTAGCGCTTGCTCTTTTGTTGAGTTTGAGTTTGTGTTTTGGGCTTGCAAACTCAGCTTGGATGCAAAACCGCTCAGCAGATGTGCAGGTAGTAGCCGATAGTTGTGCGCTTGCTGGTGCAGATGTTGTGTCGTCGTACACAAGCATTGCCAAGACCCTCGATGCGTGCGTTTTGAGTATGGGTGTTGTTGGCATGGTGCTTGTTGGACTTGGATTTGTAGCCAGTGTCATTCCTGCTTTATCTGGTGCGGCACCAACTGTCCTTAAAGCAGGAGATGGTTTGCTTCAATCGCGCCGTAGCTTTGCTCAAAACGCCTGTACTGGTTTGGAAAAGCTCGAATCGGCTCTCCCTGCTCTCATCATGCTGAACTCTGTCATGAATGTTTCAGCCAATTCTTTGTCTGGCCCTCGCTATCTCGGTTGTGCCTTGCCCTTTCCTCTTGAGTCTCACTCGCAGCTCTCATCCATTGTTGATGATATAAACGCCGATGAAGCTCAGGAGGCTGCGGATGCACTGAAGGAGGCCTCAGATAAACTCGAAGCGTTTGATGTGCGTATGAAAGAAGCAAAAGAGCGGGGATGGCGCGCCGATTGTGGCTCATCGCCATATTGCTTGTATGAGCGCACCCAAACACTTGCGGGATTGGCTGATCCAGAAAACCCGTATTTCGCTTCGGTTGATGAGTGGAGCTTTGCTGTGCCAATTCGTCGGGCACGCAGCTACTATCAACAACGCATGCAGCAAGAACAGCCTCCCGCCGATGATCTTGAGTCACACATCAATTCAAAGATGAGAGCCGTGTTTTATCGCTATGCCCTCGAGCAGATGAATGCAAGTTACTATGTGCCAAAGGAGGATGGCAGCATTGATTTGGACTTTGTTGTCTTGTATAAAAACGCGAACGAGTTTCGACAAACCACGCTGTTTGCTCAACCACTATGGCCATGGAGTGCCGAAGAAACTGGCCCAACCCTTCACTTTGACCCATCATGTCCGGGTATTGCGGGACCTCTTGGGGGCATGGCGTCGCTTGCACAACTTGAAGCAGGAGACCTGCATGAGTGTTTGGTGTGTCGCATGGGCACAACAGATCTTTCATCGGTAGCCTCAGCTTCGAGCAGTATCGACAACGGCTTTGAGTTCTACTGGAGACAGATTGCAGATGCAGCACGTGATTATGCGCAGGCAGCACAGGATATGGCTCGCGCCCAATCCGACCTCCAAGAAGCAAACAATAAAGCAGAAGGCTTCTTTGAGAAAGCATTGCAACAGCTCGCTGTTCCACGTCCCAAGCTGTGTCCACCCGGTGCATGGGGCTGTGTGGGAGTTGTTGGCAGATTTGAGCAGCTCTCAACACCAGAGTCGCTCGCAAATGCTTTTTTAGAACCGCGTGGTCTTGGGAGTGGAGCGGCCATATCGGGTGCTGTATTGGCTCCTGATGCGAGCACCGATCATGCCACTTTGTTTGAACACTTTTTTGATGAGCTGGCAGAAGGCAGTAGTGGCTTGAGTGTGGCACACATCATCGATGGTGTGAGTTCGCTCTGGGGGCGTTTGTTAGTCTCGTACGGCTCTGCGTATGAGCGCGTGGGGGAGTTTGGCAGTCAAGCCTTTGATGTGTTGGAGCACACCGGTCCGTGGGCGAGTCGTTTGAAGAATCGCTTGATTCAACTGGTGCAGTCCCTTGGTCTTGAACCTGCTGATATGCGCCAACTCAAGCCTGTTCTTGTCAATAGCCACGAAGTCCTCTCCAAAGCAGGCTATGACCATGATGAGGCTGTGCGAAGCTTCTTTGCGGCTCTTCCTAACGAAGCTACGCCACGTGACGTGCTGAGCGCTTTTGGAAAACGCATTGGAGATGAACTGAGCGAGCAAACCATTACTGTTGCCAGCATACCAATACCAGGAACTGACAAAGAGATACCGCTGACAATATCGCTTTCATGGCTGCGTGATGTCTTATGAGAAGACTGTGGCAAGAACAGGCAGGTCAGATGTCTGTTGAGTTGGTAGTGTGCATGCCCGTAGTTTTAATATGCGCCTTTGTTGTTTTCAACTTGGCACAGTTTGTTGTTGTGTGCTCGCGTTTTGATCGGATTGTTCCCGATGCAATACTGGCTCACGGCGCGTCTCCCGAAGGTGAACAAACCTTACTCACATCCATAGAGCAGGTAGAGCAAAGCATTCGAGATGCGATGGATACGACTCGTGCGACCATTGAGCTGACAGCAGAGCCTTTGAGCTTTTCTGAAGTGGGCTTACTCAGTTTGGTAGGACAACCAACGCGTTTTACCTGTGTTTTAACCATGAGTCCATGGCCATCTCAGCTGTCTGTTGCAGGGATATCGCTATCAGCTCCTCAGTTTATGCGTCATGAATGTAGCATCGTTATCGATCGCTACCGTCCTGCGGTGGTGGTGTAGATGACCCCCGTTACTTTGACGATTCAAACAAAAAGATGCTCCTCATCATCAGCAGATGCCAACACACAAAAGCCCTACCGCTTGAGGATAGAAGCGCATGTTCTCAGAGGTTTCTATAGTCGGCTGAGAGGCTTGTTAGGAACCACTGCACAAAACTCACGTCCCGTTTTGTTGTGTAACTGCTCGTCGATTCATAGTTGCGGTATGCGCTATAGCCTCGATGTTGCCTTCATTTCTTCAAGAGGAAAGGTTCTCAAAAGCGTTCGTGGGCTCAAGCCACAGCGAATGTGTTGTTGTTATAGGGCACGGTTTGTTCTTGAGCGCGCTGCCTCTCAAGCACCATGGCCTCACAAGGGTGAGGTGTTGGAACTGATAGAAGAGTTGTCCGAAAGCAGGAGAAAGGAATACAAATGGGAGTGGATACAATGATGGATGTACATGACATGACAGGTGTTCTTTACAAAGCCGATGGAAGTCCTACCGACAGGACAAAGGTTTGCCCGCGCTGCGGAGCCTTACTCTTTGAAGATATGCTCCAGTGCTTTGGTTGTCTTTATGATTTTGAGCGGGACAATGCTCGAGAGTATACCCAGCTCATTCCTGAAGACCAAGACGATGCAAGCACAACGCTTGTTTCTGCCAAACATCTTGCTCCAGAGAGTCGAGCGTTGGCTCTCAAGGTGTGTACCCCACAGCTTATGATTACCTGCCCCATTCCAGATGAGGGTCTATCAATCGGACGTGGCTCAGAAAACGATGTTGTTATTTGTGATCGGATGGTGTCTCGTCGTCATGTACGTGTTTTTCGCTCAAAAGGAGGCGCTATTGCAGAAGATCAAGGAGCCACCAATCCTGCTTTGGTTGACGGTGAACAGCTGACTCATGCGCGACCGTTGCATATTGGCTCAACCCTTGATGTTTGTGGCACAACCTGTGTGGTGGTGAGCTCACAAAACTAGCCTGCCCTGACCACAAGCTCTTGAGAGACGGTGCTGCGTGTCTACTACACGTGGTAGATAGGGGCTGCATATAAGCCCATTCACCGAGCAGTCGGGATAGTTTGCCTACGAATTGTGTCCAAAGAAGGCCCAAGTTGTCATCTGCGCTCATCAAGTCTGCTCATGTGGATATACTGAGATGTAGCGTGAGTAATGAGCGAGTGGCATGAGAAGGGCTTCATGAGCAGTTTGGCAGCACAACCTCAATCAAATCTCGGGATTCATGGGGTTAACCTTGCGGGTTGGCTTGTTCTTGAGTCGTGGGTAACTCCCGATTTGTTCTCGGGAACGGGTGCTCTTGATGAGGCAGGTCTTTTGCGCTCACTTGGTCTTAATCGCTATCAAAGGCTCGTCGATGAGCATCGGAAAAACTTCATTACGAAGCAGGACTTTGATCGCATTGCTGCGCGAGGGCTCGATGCTATTCGTTTGCCGGTTCCTTGGTTTGCGTTTGAGAACTTGGGTCCAGCGCCGGGGGCTTTTTTGTCCTGTGAGAATCAACTCGAACTTGCCTTTGAATGGGCCGAGCAAAATGAGCTCAAGCTTTTGCTCGATTTGGTTGATGTTCCCTTTGCAAGCTCTTCAGAAACGGAAGGTCGTCTCGACATAACCAAGTCTCGTTTTCGTTCAAGTTTGCTTGATGTTTTAGCTGAGCTTGCGAAGCGCTTTGGCCACCGAGATGGTTTGCTGGGGATACAGGTACTTGATTCTCCACGGGCTCAAAGCCGTCTTGGTCTTGCAAAGAGCGATAGTGTGCCCTTGCATTTCCTGCGCAATTTCTATCGCGATGCTTACGAGAGGATTCGTGCGCATGCTGGTCAAAACTGTGTTGTGGTCTTGAGTGATGCTGGAAGAGCTGGTGCATGGCGCCGTTTCATGGCTCAGAAAAACTATGTCAACGTATGGCTCGATTGTCATCTCTACCGTTATGCAGATGTCTCCGCCTCAGCTGATGCGCAGGATTTACGCAAGCTCGTAGCAAAAAGCGCTCACATCCTCAAGAAAGCTCAGGCAAGTGGTTTGCCTGTTGTGGTGGGTGAGTGGTCTGCTGCACTTCCTGCACCTCAGCCACACATGACACCTGAAGGACGCGTTGCCCTTGAGCGAGTTTACAGCTCTGCTCAGATGCGTGCGTATGAGGGTGCTGCTGCATGGTTTTTCCAAACGTGGAAAACCAGTCAGCTCATGAGTGGATGGGATGCTCGCGTTGCTTTGTCAACCTTTGAGAAAGAGATGCTCGACTAGTGGACAGCACAGCACACGACGACGCCAAACGTTTGGGCGTAGGGGTCCTGCGTGTGGTGGGAACACCTATTGGAAACCTCTCAGATATGTCTTCTCGAGCGGTCGAGAGCTTGGCTACCTGTAATCTCATTTTGTGTGAGGATACTCGGGTTACCAAGCGTCTCTGTGCCCATTTTGGAATAGCAACTCCACTTTTGCGCTGTGACGAAAATACCATTCTTAAACGTATTGAGCTTGTCTGTGAGCGTTTGAGAGCACAAGAGACACTGTGTCTCGTATCTGATGCGGGTATGCCCTGTATATCAGATCCAGGCCAGCGCCTTGTTGATGCTGTTTTGGATGAGGGGCTGTCTGTTGAGGTGATACCTGGGCCTTCTGCAGTAAGTTGTGCGCTGGCAGCGTCGGGGCTATCAAGCGAGCACTTTTTCTTTGAGGGCTTTCTTCCCAGAAAAAAAGGTCAGCTAGAGGCTCGTCTGAGCTTGCTTGCAACAATTCCAGCAACGCTGATTATCTATGAGTCACCCCATCGTTTGATCTCGACTCTTGAGCAGATAGACAAGCACATGTCTCAGCGCAGATGCGCTGTAGGACGCGAACTGACAAAGCTGCATGAAGAGCTTGCACGGGGGAGTGCGGCGGATTTGGTGGAGCACTTCTCGGCACGCGAGGGCGTTAAAGGTGAGTGTGTGATTGTGGTTGAAGCTCCCAGCGAAGACGAACTTAGTCAACTGACATCACCGCGTTCCACCGAAGGAAGCCTCGATGAGGCTATCAGTGCTGGGATTGCTGAAGGTCGCACAAAGAGCGCACTCGCCAAAGAGCTGTCAAAGCGATTTGGACTCTCTCGTGACGAGGTATACCGCCGAGCTATCGAGCTGTCTTCGTAAGAGGGTTCTTGGGGACTGCGGCTAATTTGCATGTGCAGGTGTGACCCCATCGTGCCCCATCGTCAAAGCTTACGAACAGGGACACGAACAAGGGTGCGGATAAGGGCATGAACAAGGGCACGAACAGTGATACGAACAAGGACACGAACAGCGGCACGAACAAGGACACGAACAAGGGTACGAATAAGGACCGACCCCGAGAAATCAGGAGTCGGCCCTTCTGTGCTGCTCGATAGAGCTATCTAAGCATTAGTCTTCTTTTTTGTGCTGGATGAGGTAGATGTTAAAGCCAATGGGGGAGAGCATGCCAACTCCCTTGGCATAGTCGGTTTCGGTGATAGCGCCTTCGTGCGAGGGCTTGAAGCCAAGATCGGTGAGCATCTGGTAGGCCTCTTCAAAGTCATCCACGTTCATTCTGATGGCAAGTATCTCCTTTTCAAGAGGAAGGTTCGGATCGATTGCGATAACATCCATGGTCATGCCGTTTTCGGTCTTCATGCGGTTATCGGTAGCCTCGTATCCGGATGGTCCCTTCACGGTGGGAGAGTGTTTCTTCTCGAATCCGAACTTCTCAAAAACGGGCAGAACCTCATCGGGACGGTTTGTGACAATAACAGGATCAAAGGTCGTGATTTTCATTTTCCCCGCCTTCCTATTTAAAGGACAACTAATAAATAATTAATATATGCAGTACATACGTTATGTCAAGATAATGTATCCGTGAAAACGCAAAGCTAAAACTAAACTTGGAACTGCTGAAGTGTGCCAGCTAAACCCGGCTTGCAAGCGAGCGGGAGCGGTTCGTCCCTATCCGCCGCTCATCCAGTATTGCTGGTCATCTCAGGGACAATGGATACCACCCATTTGCACACCCATTTGCACATTTGCACATATGTACATTTTACAAGGCACATATGTACATGCATTTGCACAGCGCAAAACTCTGGGTGTGAGTTCTACGTTGTTCGGTATAATAACCCTATCTACGTGCTCGGTGCGCGCTATGCCAGCAAGAGAAGGGATTACGTGCATGAAGAACTAGCGATGCCTACCATTTCCCGTAAACTGAGCAAATCAGCTGGTGGCCATGCCCAAACGGGTGCAGCATCGCATGCACGTGTGTTACTTCCAAGACCCATATCTTTCTCGTTGGACCTATGCTTTGCTGCTTGGTATGACCTCCCGCAGAAACGGAGTAGTCATGCAGCTTAATCTATCTCACATCGAGTACAGCTATCCCGGTGCTGCCGTCCCTGCCTTGCGTGGACTGTCCGCGACCTTCCCATCTGGTTGGACTGGTATCGTGGGCGATAACGGTGGCGGCAAGACCACGCTTGCACTGGTGGTATGTGGAATCCTGCAACCCGATGCTGGTTTCATTTCTCCGCAGCTCGTATCGTACTACTGCGCTCAAGATGCAAACAAACAGCCTGTCAATCTTGAGGATTTTGCACTCGCATACGACGGTCATACCATGCGTCTGCGCCGCAGCCTTGGTATCGATGATGAGTGGCCATGGCGCTACGATACCCTTTCGGGAGGACAACAAAAACGGCTTCAGCTGGCATGTGCTCTGTGGGAAAAACCCGACGTACTTGCAGTTGATGAGCCGACAAACCATGTGGATGCAGCCACGAAAAAGGCTATCTCTTTAGCGCTGGCACAATTCGAGGGCGTAGGGCTTCTCATCTCACATGATCGGGAGTTGCTCGACACGCTCAGCAAGCAGTGCTTATTTGTGTCAGAGGGCACCGCAACCATGCGGCCGGGCAACTATACACAGGCTTGCTCCCAAGCTTCTCTTGAGCGAACAAGCGCACTACATGCAAAGGAGATAGCGCGTAAGGAAAAGGCTCGGATTGAACGAGAGGCGCAGCGTCGGCGCGAAGAAGCGTCGCGCTCTGCTGGCAAAAGGAGCCTGCGAGGCATTGGCAAGCACGACGGCGATGCAAGACATCGCAAGAGAGTTGCAGTTGTTTCTGGCAAAGATGGCAAGGCGAGCAAGCTTTCGTCTCGTATGGAGGGCAAACTGGAAACCGCCAAGAAGAAGCTCGACGCTATGCGTGTGGAGAAGCGCTACGACTCACAGCTGTGGTTTGACGCTACGCCCAGCAGGCGCAAGGTGCTGATGAGTATGGACGAGCAGCTCATTGCTCTCGGTGATACACCTCTCATCGTGCCCAAGCTCTACATTGGCAATACTGACCACATTGCTCTTACGGGTGACAACGGATGTGGAAAAACCACACTGGTCAAGCGCATTGTAGTGGGTTGTGCGAAGGAGACACGCTTGCTCTACATTCCGCAGGAGCCTGACGACGAGCAGAAAAAGGCCACGCTTGTCTCGTTTCACGAGCTACCTCATGAGCAGATGGGACAGGTGCTTTCTGTAGTTGCACAGCTTAATTCTGAGCCTGAACGTATTTTGCAGGGGGATGCCATTAGCCCTGGTGAGATGCGAAAGTTGATGCTTGCGTTGGGTATTCTCGACAAGCCCGAACTCATTGTGATGGACGAGCCCACAAACCACCTCGACATTGGATCGACTGAGGCACTCGAGCATGTACTTGCTGCGTATCCTGGTGCGCTTTTGCTGGTATCGCATGACGCTGCTTTGGTTTCTGCGGCGACACAGCTTTCATGGCACATAGAGCGACTCGGTGCTTCATATGCCCTGAAGGTAGGCTAAGCCTTAACCGAGTTACGTTTGGTTGTATGTGCGATGTTGCGGGTAATGTCGAAGATGACACATCTCATGCTATGAATGCAGTATGGGCTGGTGAATGCAGCATGGGTGGTGAATGCAGTATGACTGGTGAATGTAGTACGTCTGGTGAATGTAGCATGACCGGTGAATGTAGTATGGGCTGGTGAATGTAGTAGTACCGGGGATGACCTTCACGAAGCCAGAATTGTGTTGAGGCCGCCGTAATTGAGGAGTTTTGGCTCACGATGGGGTGTGGAGTTACTTCTATCGCCGGCAACGAACATGGTGCTCGCATGGGTGGTCGCATGGTTAACACTTGGATGGATAATCCGGCTCTTGCTGAGGAAGGTTGTGTGTGTTTTGGCAAAATGGGTCCCATCATCTACGATTCGACTCGCAGAATCTATCGTGTGGTGGGTGAGGAAGTTGGCAGAGCTTGGGGTGTGGAAAAGCACTGACGTAGCTTCGTTAGTGTATTGAAACTAAGGTTCAAAGAAACCCTGCATACCCACCGGTATACAGAGTCTTTTACTTCCGAGAAGCCCGTGAGACTTCGCATACCCACCGGTATACAGAGTCTACTCATGTATTCCTGAGTATTCAATAAAACCCCAGATAATCTTGGGTCATCTATACAAACCGCCAGAGACTCTGCATACCCATCGGTATACAGGGTCTG
>JAFUCQ010000112.1 GCA_017459605.1 Atopobiaceae bacterium | reverse complement strand
TAGGGTTCAAGTTGCTCAGGCTGTGCCTTGGCAAGATCTCCCAAGCGATAAATTCCCAGTGCGTGGAGACGTTTTTCTCCCGACGGTCCAATGCCGCTCATATCACGAACCGGAAGCGGTGCTAAAAAGAAGGCTTCAGTGCCCGGAGGAACAACCGTAAGTCCCCGAGGCTTTTGTCGCTCTGAAGCAATTTTGGCAACGGTCTTGTTAATGCCAAGGCCAATTGAGCAACTGATACCAAGGTCAGCCACACGCGACTGAATACGTTTGCAGATTGAGACGGGATTCTCGTTAGAAAAACGACCGGGAGACAAATCAAAAAACGCCTCGTCGATAGATACTTGCTCTAAACGGGGCGTTTCCTGTTCTATGATGGCCATAACCTGAGAGCTTAACTCGCGATAACGGGCAAAATTTCCCTGTGTCCAAATGGCATGAGGTGCCAAGCGTCGCGCTTCAGCAGCTCTCATAGCGGAGTGAATCCCAAAGACACGTGCCTCATAGGAGGCAGTCGATACAACTCCACGCTTGTCGGGAGAGCCTCCCACAATAACGGGCTTGCCACGCCACTCAGGATGGTCGAGCTGCTCAACCGCGGCAAAAAATGCATCAAGGTCGAGCAGCCCAATAGCTGGTCCTTGCCAGCGTGTGTCAAACAGTGAATCGAGCTCCTTCAAGCGTAAAAACCGTCTGACGTTCTATGACTCGATATCAGAAACCATCTCGAGACGATATCCCAGCATACGAAGAGTCGAGATGAGAACCTTCGATCCAATTGAGCTAATCTTTTTTCTCAAGAATGAGACATAGACCTCTGCAGAGTTCTCTGAAGTCTCGTTTTCAGATCCCCAGACACTTGTGAGTAGCTCAGCTTTTGTTATGACGCGCGAGGTATTGGTCATAAGCAGGCGCAGCACATCAAATTCCTTGTGAGATAGGTGAACTGAATTCTCACCGCAGCTCAAGTCATGCGAATTGAGGTCAAGCGTAAGATCCCCAAAGCCAATCTCGTCGATAACAACATCGCCCTGACGACGAGCAAGTGCGCGGATGCGGGCGAGCAGCTCTGCTGCCTCAAACGGCTTGGTCATGTAGTCGTCGGCACCGCTGTCAAGACCCGTAACCTTATCATCGGTAGCATTGCGAGCAGTTAAGATAAGAGTGGGGGTTGAGTCGCCTGAATGGCGCAGCTCATGCACGATATCAAAACCGCTCATGCCGGGCAGCATAACGTCGAGAACCAAAACATCGTAGCCACCCTGACGTGCATGCTCAAGACCTTCGAGACCATCATAGGCGACGGTCGTGTTGTAGCCATCACTTTTAAGTATGTGGCTAATGGCGTTTGCGAGTGGTCGTTCGTCTTCTACGATAAGAATGTTCATTCATGCCTCCATTGCTCGTTTCTCTTGCCCCTGCATTCACGAATTACAGATTACCTACTCATAGTGCCATAGCAACCTAAGACTAACCTAAAACACTAACCAATAAGAGAGTGTTTCGTTAGTGTTCAAAAAATTGCTTACATCATCTTAAAACGTTCGTCAAATTTGTCGAGAGAAAGTCCAATAAATTACGCTAAATGTATTATTTCTTACAGTAAAGGAGGTAAAAGCTTGTTAATAACTGAAAACATAGCCCACTTAAACAGCACTTTAAGGGGCGTATTTTGGCAGCCCACAGTTACATCGAAGTATTAAACTGAACGTAGCATGTACGTATTATTTTCCACCCTTACAATTATGCCTGTAGCAGTATTGAAAGCAGAGCTTGTTTGTCGTATTATTTAATGTTGCTGTTTGTGGCCCCGCGGCGCAGGCCTCGCAAGCAAACTTCGCGCGCCGCTCGTTTAGAGGAGTGTTAATTGGCAGTCAAGATTCGTCTGGCCCGTCATGGTGCCAAAAAGCGTCCGTACTATCGCGTGGTTGTTGCTGACAGCCGTATGCCCCGTGATGGCCGTTTGATTGAGCAGGTTGGTCGCTACAACCCGCTTACCAACCCCAAGACCATCGAGATTGACCTCGAGAAGGTTGATGCATGGATTGCCAAGGGCGCCCAGCCCACCAATGCCGTGTCGCACCTCATCGATATCGCTCGTGAGGGTGGAGCTCCTGCTCCTGAGAAGAAGCAGAAGAAGTCCAAGAAGCAGATTGCCCGCGAGCAGGCAGAGGCCGAGGCCGCAGCAGAGGCTGCTGCAGAGGCAGCCGCCGCAGCAGAGGCAGCTGAGGCTGGCGATGATGCTGAGGCTTCAGAAGAGACCGCTTCTGATGAGGCGGCCGAGTAGCCAATGGATGAGACAATGCACGATGTAGAGGAAAGCATCGACACGATTGATGCTGAATCACAAAACTATGATTCAGAGTCGGTACTTCCATCTGACAAGGTTGCTGACCTCGTTGAGCTGATCGTTTGCGGTTTAGTAGCAGACCCTGAAGCGGTGTCCTTGGATGTAAGTGACGGCGATGATGGCGCACTCATTGAGATTAGCTGCGCTGAGCAAGATGCCGGCAAAGTTATTGGTAGGCGTGGCCGCACGATTAAGGCCATTCGCACCATAGCACGTGCGTGTGGTCAGCGTGTTGGAACTGCAGTCGAGGTTGAGGTCCTCGGCTAAGCTCGTGATGAGGCGCTACCGGGCAGTTGCCCGCATCATAAAAACTCACGGAAACAAGGGGAGGGTCGTCGTGGCAAGCCGCGACGGCCTTCCTCCCGTCATGCGCCAAGGTTTGTCGGTGCGCGTGGTACCACCTGCCCTGCAAGGTCCTCGTTCTCTCGTTGTAAAAACAGTGAGTGAGTCTGGATCTGGAGAGCTTGTGGGCTTTGATGGTATCGAAAACCTTACTGAGTCTCGTGCGCTTGTAGGAAAGACGCTACTGGTAGCACAGAAGGATTTGCCGCATGACTTTATATTACGCGACACTGAGTCGCTTATTGGCAGAAGCGTTGCCGATGTCAACCTTGGTGAGCTTGGAAGCATCGTGGCTGTGAGTTCGTCTGTAGCCCAAGATGTATGGCATATACGCTACGGTGAATCTGAGATTTTGTTTCCTGCCGCAGATGAGTTGATTGTTGAGTTTGGTCAAACCGACCCTCTTGTCATTAGGCTTCCTCATGGGATTATCGACAAGGAGCCAGACAATGCTCATTGAGACACTCTCAGTATTTCCTGAAGTTTTTGAACCCTATATGTCGGCCTCAATTATGGGTCGCGCCCGCTCGATGGGTGCCCTCGATTTTTGTGCGTATGATTTGCGCGATTGGACGCACGATAGACATCGTACGGTTGATGATGCGCCTTTTGGAGGCGGCCAAGGCATGCTCATGAAATGTGAACCCATTTATGAGGCAGTCGAAGATATACGTACAAAGCATGAGACAAGCCCACATATCATTTTTGTCACGCCGTGTGGCGCGAGCTTCGACCAAGCCTGTGCGCAGCGTCTGGCTTGCCATGAGCGGCTTTTATTTGTGTGTGGGCGCTACGAGGGGATGGACGAGCGAGCGCTTGATTTAGCAGATGAACGAATCTCTTTGGGCGACTACGTGTTAACGGGTGGCGAGCTTGCAGCGCTGGTAATTGC
The DNA here is from genome assembly GCA_017459605.1 of Atopobiaceae bacterium. GTDB lineage: Bacteria > Actinomycetota > Coriobacteriia > Coriobacteriales > Atopobiaceae > RGIG4373. The sequence continues at coordinate 16,757 of JAFUCQ010000112.1, read as the reverse complement.
CGATGCAGTGGTTCGTCTGATTCCAGGTGTTTTAGGCGATGAGAAGAGTGCTGTTGATGAGTCTTTCTCAGACGGATTGCTTGAATATGCCCAATATACCCGTCCGGCAGACTATCATGGAAAGCAGGTTCCTGATGTATTGCTTTCGGGAAACCATGCAGCGGTTGATGCGTGGCGACGAAAGAGTTCACTTGAGCGCACAGCTCGCTTTAGACCTGATTTGCTTGAGCAAGCAGAGTTGAGTGAGCAGGAGCGCGTGTGGGTGAAACAATTCATGGACCAGCGTGCTCACAATGAAGGAGAGTAGGACGATGGACGAGCAAGACTTGAGTGGCTTCGAGGATAGCGAAACACATGACAGCGCGTTTGAGCGAGGCGATACTGAGCCCCGGGCACTGCCACGCCACTTTGCAGAGGAGTCTCAAGCGACGTCTCCAGCTGCAGCTGCACCAACACAGCCAGCAGCACCAGTGTTTCGACCCCACCCTCAGTCTCCCTTTACACCAGCTACGGTAACACGTGAGCAAGCAGCGTCGGTGTCAACTCCGACACCTGTGTCGCCTGCAACAGCTGTACAGCAAGCACCGTATACGACCACACCAGCACCGTATACGACCACACCTGTGTCGCCTGCAACAGCTGAACAGCAAGCATCGTATACGACTTCACCAGCACCGTATACGACCACACCAGCGCCGTCTTCCTATCCGTCTCCATCTGAGTCTGTGCCATACGTACCGACAAGCTCCCCAACTCCTATGCCCACATCGTCACAGCCTGTTGAGGAACAGCCAAAACGAGGCGGTTGCAAGCGCTTTTTCTTAGGTCTGCTCGAGTGGGTTTTTATCATTGCCTTAGCAATTGCAGCTTCCTTTGCCATACGAGCTTTTGTGGCTGAGGTCTACATTATTCCTACCGGCTCGATGCTCGAGACTATTCAGCTGGAAGATCGCGTTATCGGCGAGAAGCTGAGCTATCGCTTTAGAAGCCCCGAGGCAGGAGAGGTAGTTACCTTTAATGACCCGGATGGATCTGGAGCAACCCTCATCAAGCGCGTGGTTGCTGTGGGAGGTCAAACCATCGACCTGCAAGATGGTCAGGTTGTAATCGACGGACAGGTGTTAAGCGAGCCGTATGCTCTCGGAAAACCAACGGATCCGCTCTATGAGTATGCGCCCGCGCTTGGTCACGAGATTGTCTATCCCTATACCATCCCCGAAGGCTCGGTATGGGTGATGGGAGACAACAGAACTAATTCAAAAGATTCTCGTTATTTTGGGCCTGTAAGCTTGGATGAGGTAACATCGCGCGCCCTTGTCGTCTGGTGGCCCTTTGAAAACTTCAAGACCTTGTAGCGACTTACGGTTAGAATCGATACGACACGATATAAGGATGGAGGCAGTTCGATGGCAGAAAAGACCCTGACGTTTCAGGAGATGATTTTTGCTCTGGAACACTATTGGGCAGAGTTGGGTTGCACCGTTATGCAACCTTACGACAGTGAGGTTGGTGCTGGTACCTTCCATACGGCAACAACGCTTCGCAGTTTAGGACCGGATGCATGGATGACCTGCTACGCGCAGCCGTGTCGGCGTCCAACTGATGGTCGCTATGGCGAGAACCCCAACAGAATGCAGCATTACTATCAATATCAGGTCATTTTGAAGCCCTGTCCTCCCAATTCTCAGGAGCTCTATTTGGGCTCACTTGCAGCAATTGGTTTGAACCCAGAAGAGCACGACATTCGCTTTGTCGAGGATGACTGGGAAAGTCCAACCTTAGGTGCATGGGGACTTGGTTGGGAGGTATGGCTCGATGGTATGGAGGTAACGCAGTACACCTACTTCCAGCAGGTGGGAGGCCTTGAGGTTGACCCCGTACCCGTTGAGATTACCTACGGTCTTGAGCGCATTGCCATGTACATTCAGGGCGTCGATTCGGTTTACGACCTCGTATGGAGCTATTTGCCAGACGGAAGCCCCATGACCTACGGTGATGTGTTTCATGAAAACGAGCGGCAATTCTCGGCATACAACTTTGAGGTTGCCAATGTTGAGATGATGAGCACGAAGTTTGATGACTATGAGCGCGAGTGTCATGCCTGTCTTGAGGCAAAGCTTCCGCTTCCCGCATACGACTGTGTTCTTAAGTGTTCACACGCATTCAATCTGCTCGATGCCCGTGGTGCTATTTCTGCAACCGAGCGCGCAAACTATATCTTGCGCGTGAGAAGTCTTGCAAAGGCATGTTGTGAGGCGTATCTCGAGCGTTTGGATGAAAAGAAGGGGGAGGTGGCATAAGTCATGGCTGAAACTCATGATTTCTTGCTTGAAATTGGATGCGAGGAAATGCCCTCTGCTCCGCTTACCAACGCACAGGCTCAGCTGGGAAAACTTGTTGAAAAGCAGCTCGATGCATCAGGGCTTAATCACGGCAGGGTGAAAACCCTGTCAAGCCCACGGCGTCTTGCCGTCATCGTTGAAGATTGCGCGAGCGCAACTGACGAGGTCCACGAGACAAACCGAGGGCCCGCAACCTCGATTGCCTTTGACGAGAACGGTGAGCCCACCAAGGCAGCCTTAGGATTTGCTCGTAAGTTTGGTGTGGAGCCACATGAGCTCACACGCCGTGTTGACAGTGACGGTCGCGAATACCTCTTTGCCGAGCGCGTTGTTGAATCACGTCAGGCCACACCCTTACTCAGCGAGCTCTGCGAAAACGTTATTAGCTCGCTTGAGTGGCCCAACTACAGAAGCCAGCGCTGGGGCTCTGAGCACCAAAGCTTTGTTCGTCCCATTCGCTGGATTGTGGCATTGTTGGGAAGCGAGTTGGTACCCTGCTCCTACGCTGATGTGGTGAGCGGTCGCACAACACGGGGACACCGCGTCTTGGCTCCTGGAGACCACGAACTCGACAATGCATCCAACTACGAGGCTTTGCTCGAGAGTATTTATGTGTTGGGTGAGATGCGTCGCGCTGAAGTTATCCGAGAGGGGATTGCAGCAATTGAGCAGGAGCGATCTGGTTCTCACGTCGATACACCAGCTAAGGTATTTGATGAGGTTGTCAACCTGTGTGAGTGGCCAACGCTTGTGGTTGGTGCCTTTGACGAAGAGTTTTTGTCGGTTCCGCACGAGATTATCTGCGAGTCAATGCTGTCGCATCAGCGCTATTTTCCCATCTATGATGCCCAAGGCCAGCTCACTCGCGAGTTTGTCATTGTAAGTAACGCTAACCCTGCGGTAAATGATACCGTTCGTGCTGGTAACGAGCGTGTTGTTCGTCCGCGTCTTGATGATGCAAAGTTCTTCTATGAAGAAGACTTGAAGCAGCCGCTTGAGGCTTACGTTGAGCGACTCGATCAGGTTGTATTCCAAGAGCGTTTGGGAACGGTTGGTCAAAAGGCAGCTCGCATGAGTGAGCTTGCAGCTTTTGTTGCCAAGGCGGTGGGAGCAGATGAGGCACAGCAGGCACGTTCGAGTCGAGCAGCGCTGCTGGCAAAAGCAGACCTCGTCACACAGGCAGTCGTTGAGTTTACCAGCCAGCAGGGTGTCATGGGTGGCTACTACGCTACAGCCGCAGGTGAAGCCCCCGAGGTAGCAACCGCAATCTCAGAGCATTATCGGCCACGCTTTGCGGGAGATGAGCCACCCACAGCACTTGAAGGGCGCTGCGTCTCCATTGCCGATAAGCTTGATACCGTAGCGGGCATTTTTGCCATCAATGAGCCTCCAACCGGATCATCTGATCCGTATGCTATTCGCAGAAGTGCTATTGGAATCATCGCAACGCTGAGAAAGCTTCCCGCATGCTCGCTTGACGAGCTCATAGCTCAGGCTTTGGATTTGTATGAAAAGCAGGGACTTTCTTTTGACCGTGGAGAAACTCAAGAACAGGTGCGCAACTACTTTGCTGGGCGACTTGCTGCCATTGCTCGAGAAGAGGGTGCTCGACCCGACAGCATTGAGGCCGTGTCCGCGGTGGGCATTATTGATCCCAACGAGTATCTCAAGCGTGTTTCTGCTCTTGAGGCGGCACGCTCTGAAAACCCCGAGACCTTTGATGATTTGGCAACAGCCTATGCGCGTTCCTCTCACTTGGCAGATCGCTCTCTTGGTGTTGATGTTGTCCCAGAGCTTTTGGGAGAAGCAGAGACAGCCTTGCTTGCTGCCATCGATAAGGGCTCTGAGAATGTGAAGGTTTCGTTGGCAGGTGCCAACTATGCAGCGGCGCTCAGTGCTCTCGCCGAACTGAGAGAGCCAATCGACCGTTTCTTTGCTGACGTTTTGGTTATGGACGAGGACACTAGTGTAAGAGAGAACCGCCTGCGATTGCTTAATCGCTTCTCGCATGTTTTTGAGGGAGTGGCTGACATCGGCGCGCTTGCGCGTAAAGGCTAAAATGTTGGGTAGGTAAGTAAGGTAGCAAGGCTGGCGATTGGCTCACAGGCTGAGCCGCACTGACAGGAGGATGATCGCGATGGACTACGATGAAGACGAGTTGATTCCAATCATCTATGTACTATCAGATGCCCGAGGTCATACAGCTAACACGGTACTTGAGGCTGCTATTGACCAGTTTGAAGCTGGTATTGTTGACGTTGAGCGTATTAGTTCAGTGAGCAGTGTTGATGAGATTCATGAGTACTTTTCTCAACGTGAAGAGATAAACGGAAGCGTGCCCTGTGCGGTGTTCCACACAATCGTTGACCCTGAGCTTCGTAGGTCTATCCGCATGGAACTCGATAGCTTTGGGATACCTTCCATCGACCTTATTGGTCCGGCTATATCAGTACTTGCATCTCTTACGGGAGAAGATCCCAAAAACATTGCAGGTTCTCGCCATAAATAGACCTCGGTTTGTGGGCAGCTATATGCTCACTGACTGAGCACGTCGTGGGCTTTGAGTACGCATTTGTCCGATGATGAGCTGGCAGGCACCAGTGGTGCTTGCCAGCCTGCGTTTTGGCCGCTCTTATACGTCTTGGACTACTCAGCACCTCATGTCCGCGGTAATTGTATTTTTTGCTAGTTTGATTGCATATTGCGTAACTCTGTGCAATTTCGAAAAAATATCGGCTAATATCTTGTGTTTATGAGATGGCTTAGAGATGCAAGCTCTGAGCTAAAGATAGGGCGCTCACGCGCCGCGGACGTAAGGGAGTGTTATGGCTAACACCAAGCACGTGTATCGATTCGGTATGGATGCCCAGGGCAACAATGTTACCGAGGTCGCGGCCCCCACAGTCGACGAAGCCAAGTGGATTGTCGGCGGTAAGGGAGCAAATCTTGCCGAGATGGCTAACATCGGTCTTCCAGTACCTCCAGGATTTTCGATTTCCTGCCAGACCTGCGTTGAGTATGCCAATTCTGGCAACGTGTGGCCTGAGGGCGTTCTTGATGAAATTGACGAGTATCGTGCAGACCTCGAGGAGCGCATGGGCAAGAAGCTCGGCGACGACAACGATCCGCTGCTCGTCTCGGTACGCTCTGGTGCTCCGTTCTCTATGCCTGGCATGATGGACACCGTTTTGAACCTTGGTCTTAACGACGTAAGTGTTCAGGGCCTCATCAAGCAGACCGGCAATGACCGTTTTGCTTGGGACTCCTACCGCCGATTTGTCCAGATGTTCTCTGGCGTTGTTATGAACGTTGAGGGTCAGCTCTTTGAAGATGCCATCTCTGCCAAGAAGGCCGAGAAGGGCGTCAAGCTCGACACCGAGCTTACCGCAGAAGACCTGCAGGACCTCGTTGCCACCTTTAAGCAGATTTTTGCTGACAACGTAAATGTCGACGCTCACCCTGAGGTTGTTGTTGATGGCAAGGCAGTGTTCCCGTCTGATCCTTACCTGCAGCTTCGCCTCGCTGAGCAGGCAGTCTTTGGTAGCTGGATGAACGACCGCGCCATCCTGTATCGCAAGCAGAACAAGATTGACGATTCTCTTGGAACCGCCGTTAATGTTCAGGTCATGGTCTTTGGTAACAAGGGCGAGACCTCTGCTACCGGCGTTGCCTTTACCCGCAACCCCGCCGACGGCACCAACGAGCGCTATGGCGACTTCCTCGTCAACGCTCAGGGCGAAGACGTTGTTGCCGGTATCCGCAACACCGAGCCCATCACCGACCTTCTTGAGAACAATGACCTCAAAGAGGCAGGCGCTGAGCTCTTCCATGTTTTTGAGATTCTCGAGGATCACTACGCAGATATGATGGACATCGAGTTCACCATCGAGCAGGGCAAGCTCTGGATGCTTCAGACTCGTGTTGGTAAGCGTACCGCTCTGTCTGCTCTTCGCGTTGCTATCCAGATGGTCGAGGAAGGCCGCATTGACCGCGAGACCGCTGTTATGCGCGTTGCACCCGATCAGCTCGACCAGCTTCTGCACCCGCAGTTTGACGCCGATGCCAAGTATGACGTTATTGCTAACGGACTTAATGCAAGCCCCGGTGCAGCTGTCGGTGAGGTGGTATTCTCTGCAGCTGACGCTGAGGCATTTGCTGAGGCAGGACGTCCCTGCATTCTCGTTCGCTGGGAGACCACTCCTGACGACCTCGGCGGCATGGTTGCAGCCGAAGGTATTCTCACCAGCCACGGCGGCAAGACCAGCCACGCTGCTGTTATCGCCCGTGGCATGGGCGCTCCGTGCGTTTGTGGTGCTGAGGCTCTTCAAATTGATGCTGCTAACAAGACCTGCGCTGTTGCTGGCACCGACATTGTCCTCAAGGAGGGCGACGTCATCTCCATCAACGGTACTACCGGCGAGATTATCCTCGGTGAGGTGCCTCTGGTTCGTCCCGAGCTCGGTGGCGACCTTCAGACCATCCTCGAGTGGGCAGACGAGATTCGCCTCGACGAGAGCCTTGGTCGCGTCATGAACGTTCGCGCTAACGCTGACAATCCTGAGGACGCTCAGCTTTCTCGCGAGAATGGTGCCGTGGGCATCGGCCTGTGCCGCACTGAGCACATGTTCTTGGGCGAGCGCAAGCAGCTCATCCAGGACTTCATCCTTGCTAACGACGACGCTGTCAAGGCAGAGGCACTCGACAAGCTTGGTGCTGCTCAAAAGGGTGACTTCCTCGAGATGTTCCGTGCAATGGAGGGTCTGCCCGTTATCGTGCGTCTGCTCGATCCTCCGCTGCATGAGTTCCTCGACTCCCCGCGCGAGCTTGAGGTTGAGATTACCAAGGAAGAGGCTGAGGGCAAGGATTGCACCGGTAAGCGTGAGCTGCTCAAGCGTCTCGACTCCTTCCAGGAGGCAAACCCCATGCTCGGCACCCGTGGCTGCCGTCTCGGTCTTCTCTATCCCGAGCTCAACCACATGCAGTTCAAGGCAATCGCCAGCGCTGCTGCTGAGCTCATCAAGGACGGCGTGAAGGCAGAGCCCGAGATTATGATTCCGCTCGTTGCCTTCACCGAGGAGCTCAGCCACCTGCGTGAGCTTTGCGAGGCTAACATTGCTGAGGTTGAGGCAGAGTACGGCGTTAAGCTCGAGATTCCTATTGGTACCATGATTGAGCTTCCGCGCGCTGCCATCACCGCTGATGAGATTGGTAAGTACGCTGACTTCTTCTCATTTGGCACCAACGACCTCACCCAGACCTGCCTCGGCTTCTCTCGTGACGACGTTGAGTCTTCGTTCATGCCGCTGTACATGGATCAGAAGATTGTCAAGTCCAACCCGTTTGCCACCATCGATCCGGGCGTTGCCAAGCTCGTGGAGATGGGCGTTAAGGGTGGTCACGAGGCTCACGACGACATCACCATTGGCGTCTGCGGTGAGACCGGCGGCGATCCCGAGTCCATCCAGGTCTACTATGACCTCGGTCTTGACTATGTGAGCTGCTCGCCCTTCCGTGTGCCTATCGCACGTTTGGCTGCAGCACAGGCAAAGATTACCTCAAACAAGGGTGCTCACAACCGCGATAAGTAATCGCGTTTGGTATGCGTAGCTGTGCCTGAGTGGCACTGCGAGCTACTGGGTTATTCCGAGTTTGTACGAGGGAGGGAAGCCTTCGGGTTTTCCTCCCTTTTGTTATGCAGGTTTGTTGCATGGAGGAGTTGACGCTCATTGTGCTTGCATATAGCGGTAACACATAATGCGCAGGCAGCACATCACATATCGGCACAGGCAGTGCGTCATACACCGGGAGCGCGTCATACACCGGGAGCGTCATACACAGGCAGTGAACCATGCACGGGCACACAGAAAGCGAATCATACACATTTTGTAAAGTACTCGGACAAATTTTTCAGCAGTACGAGTAAAGAGCAAAAAGTGTATACTCCAGTTCCAGCGAATCATACACATTTTGCTAACTATTCGGACAAATTTTTCAGCAGTACGAGTAAAGAGCAAAAAGTGTATACTACAGCCATTCCCTGAGTATGCAAAATGGACAACGGTGTCCAAACGTAGGTTGTCACATTGAGCACCGTAATCCTTCGTCGCTAGATACTAAGGAGCAGAGATGCACGCCTTATGTCGTCGAGATATCGAACAGCGCGAACACACGAGTTTGTCTCCCTTGGCGAGTTTTGCAGAACAATCTGCAGGTCGTTTGCACAAAGAGACACCCGATTCATCGCGTACCTGCTTTCAACAAGACCGCGATCGCATCCTTCACTCAAAAAGTTTCCGTCGCCTTGCCCACAAAACGCAGGTGTTTCTTGCTCCTGAAGGCGATCACTATCGCACCCGACTCATTCACACACTTGAGGTATGTCAAATATCTCGCACAGTAGCTCGAGGGCTCGGACTCAACGAAGACCTCACTGAGGCGATTGCTCTTGGCCATGACCTCGGCCACACACCTTTTGGACATGCAGGTGAGGATGCTCTTTCACGCGAGATGGCGCGCTATCGAGGGATTGATGAGTCTACAGATGAAGCCCGCAGCATTTTTCGACATAACGAGCAAGGCGTGCGTATTGTTGAGCTTCTTGAGCGAGATGGTCAGGGACTGAATCTGTCGCGTGAGGTGGTAGACGGGATACGCTGTCACAGTGGTTCTGAGCGAGCAGACACGCTCGAGGGGCGCATTGTAGCTGTGTGTGACCGCATAGCCTACGTCAGTCATGACATTGATGATGCTGAGCGCGCCGGGCTTCTCACTGAGGCTGATTTGCCTCAGGCGCCAGTTGAGCGTCTTGGTCAGAGCGCTTCTGAGCGCATAGCTACTATGGTGGGCGATTTAATCGAGAACTCTGCCCGCGTCTCAGATATTGCGATGAGTGAAGCATGCTGGGCTGATATGATGGAGCTTCGTACGTTTTTGTTTGCCAATATCTATCGTGAAAGTGATGCCAAGTACGAAGAACCCAAAGCAAAACAACTCATCCGCGAGCTCTTTTGCTACTACATTGAACACCTCGATGAGGTGCCATCAGAGTATCGCATTCACAATGCAGACCAGCCCGATGTACAGGTTGCAGACTTTGTGAGCGGCATGACAGATCGCTATGCCATCCGCCTTTACGAGCAGCTCAAAGTGCCTCGAGCGTGGAGGCTTGATGTTCATAGCTCGTAAGCTGTTTGGGCTATGGCATACTAATCCGCATGAATAACGACAAAACCATCCCTTCGTGGGTCTATAAACTCCTCATACTTGGCGCCGCGCTTATCTGGGGTCTCTCTTTTGTAGTGATGAAAGGGGCTCTCGATGTGATGGCGCCTGCGTGGCTTTTGGGTATCCGCTTTGCACTCACTGCACTCATACTTGCACTCGTGTGGAGAAAACCACTGGTCAAGCACCTTAATGTATCTCATCTTGGCTTGGGTCTTGTGCTGGGACTTGCAGAAGGTACGGGCTATCTTTTTCAAAACTATGGTCTGGTTGAGACCACACCAGGAAGAAATGCTTTTTTGACAGCAACGTATTGCGTGATGGTTCCGTTTATGTGGTGGATTGTGGCACGCAGAAAACCACGACCCCTACAACTTGCTGCCGCTGTTGTGTGCGTCATTGGTGTGGGATTGTTGTCGCTTGCAGACGGAGAGAGTTTGCTCTTTGCTTTAGGCACAGGAGACGTTCTCTCTCTTGTGAGTGCGGTCTTTTTTGGCATCCACATTGTGATTGTATCGAGTGTGGGAAAGGCCTATGACATCGCGACGCTCACCGTGCTTCAGATGCTGGGCATATCGGCACTCTGCTTTTTCTGGGCAGTTGTGAGTGGTGTTCCCTTTGATATGCCTCAGCTGAATATGGATTTTGTTGTCCAGATGGGCTACCTCGTCATCTTTGCGTCGTGTATTGCCATGGGAATTCAAAACATCGCTCAACAACACATGAGCGCACCTCAGGCATCTCTGCTGCTCTCTACCGAGAGTGTTTTTGGTGTGTTCTTTGGTGTTGTGCTCTATGGCGAGCCGCTGACGCTGCGTTTGGTCGGGGGATTTGCCCTCATTTTTATCGCGATTGTCATGAGTGAGCTCGCACCCGAACTCAAGGGTCTCGGTCGTCAGGCATCACGCGAGCTACCATAGTCTGCGAGCAGACACCCTACTCAAACCCAAGTGCTGCTATAGTTTGCACCGTAGGTCTCACGAGTAAATGAGGTAAACATGAGTAAATCTGGTAAAAGCCACGCTCCGCTCATTGGAGCGCTTCTTTTTGTTGCTGCAGCAGCAGCGTTTTTTGTTTTGGCGCAGATGGGTGTGTTAGATGGTCTTCTTGGAAGAAACACACAACCCCAAGTCCCAGAGCAAAGTATCTCCGAGCCTTCCGAGCCAGAACCCCAGAGTATCGATGATTACAGCTGGGCAGAGCTCTCAGAGCTGTCGGCAAAGATTGCTGCCGCACCAACGGCAGATGAGGCAATCAAAATTGCAGCTGATGCCCATTTGGTCAACCCCGACGGAACGCTTACGGGTGAGGTCAAGCGCATTGAGCTTACCGATGGCACCATTGCTGGCTTTATGATTTCAGACCTTTGGCATGACGAGAAAAGCGACGGTAGTGGACATACAGGCCTGAGTTTCGTGTCTGATAGCGCGATTGCGCTTGCTCCTATGAACGCAAGCGGAGCTATTACCGGTGGCTGGGAGGGCTCTGAGCTTCGTGCGTGGCTTGCCACAGAAGGGATGAAGCTCTTGCCAGAAGATATGGCAAACGCACTCGTCGAGGTAACCAAGCTCACCAACAACGTTGGACACGGAGCTACCGCAGATTCAATTACTCCAACAAACGATAAGCTCTGGCTCTACTCGGCAGTAGAAGTGTGCGGACCGCTCAACTGGTATGGGCAGGAGTACGGGGGTCAGTGGGCGTATCTCGATGATGTCGCCAATAAGGAAGGTTTTCAGTACCGGCTTTTTGCCGAGCAGGGCGTGGTTTCAAAGAGCGATCCTTCGGGCAGCCTCGTGCGCCGCTATCATGGACAAAAGGTCTCGTGGTGGTATCGCACGACCTCAATTGGCGTTGAGCAAATCTACATTGGCGGAAACGCTGGAGACTTTTTCTACGACGTTCTCGATTCGGGCTACCCGTATGGCCAAGGACAACCAGCAGAGGTACAAGGCGTAGTTGTCGGTTTTTGCCTCTAAAACTGCTTGTTTAGGCATGGCGTTTCGGTTATACTTGCCACTTGTGTGTAAAACTATGTGTCGTTCGCTGGGGCGTCGGCACCTCTAGGATGAGAAAGAGAAGGTTATGGATTACATTCGTGCTATTGAGCGCCAGCAGATTCGGGAGGATATCCCCGACGTTAGGATTGGCGACAACGTAAACGTTCACTATCGCATCAAGGAAGGCGACCGTGAGCGTATTCAGGTCTTCAAGGGTGATGTTATTCGCATGTCTGGTGGCGGCGCTCGTGAGACCTTCACCGTCCGCAAGATTAGCTATGGTGTTGGCGTTGAGAGGACGTTCCCTCTGCACAGCCCCAAGATTGCAAAGCTTGAGGTTGTCCGCCATGGTAAGGTTCGCCGCGCTAAGCTTTACTTCCTGCGCGATCGCGTTGGTAAGGCTGCACGTCTGCGTGAGAAGCGCTAATAAGCAGTTTTTGCTTGTACCAATCGGCACGTCGCACAGCGACAGCCGTAACAACACGCGCATTGAGCCGCCCTTCGGGGCGGCTTTTTTGTTGAGCGCTGCTCTCGAGCTCGCATCGCCGAAAAATAACATGCCCTTTGAGTCGTCCTTCGGGGCGGCTTTTTTGTTGAGTGCCGCTCTTGAGCTCGTATCACCGAAGAATAACATGCCCTTTGAAAAAAGCTTCTGAACAATACCTGCGGTTTTAGTAGCATAGAACTCACTTTTGTTCCAAAGGGCATGTTATCAGACGCAATCACAAAGCTCGCTCGAGATAACGTAGAATGAAAGGCGTAATAGTCGAGACATGTTTGCGTGATTGGGGAGGACGACCATGGCTGAGACAGGCAAGCGATTCTGTACCAACTGCGGAGCTGAGATGGACGTGGGTCTGCGCTTTTGTACTGCGTGTGGAACACCACTTGAGCCTCTAGCGCCGCCTGCAAGCATTGCTGATATACCCGTGGAGTCACCTCCTCAACAGCCTTACAGCGCTCATGGAGACGATCTTGCAACTATTATTACGCCAGCTGTAGAAGCTCCTGTGACTCCACCAAAGAAGTCAGGCGTGGGTAAGTCTGTCGGTATTGGTGCGCTGGTTGGTCTTCTCGTGGCAGGCATCGTTGTTGGAGTTTTGTTTTGGCAAGGCATAATCGGTCCTGCAAAGGCTCCCACAACGACTGAGAGTTCACAGTCAGAGGCTGAAGCTTCCGGGAGTGAAAGCACGCCTACAGAAGTCTCAGCTGCGACGACCCAGCAGACAGATTCTCAGCATGCTGCATCGAATCCCACACAATCCTCAACCCAGTCATCATCTTCAAAGAGCACCGAAACAAGCAATCCTGCAAACGGCGCTTCAACGAACACATACGACTCAATAGCCTCCCAAGCCAGCTCAAAACAACGTCTTGACCTTGAATTTGTTTCGAGTGACGTATCAAACTATCCCACAGTTAAGGCTTACTATACCATCCGAGACCTTGATGGTAATGATGTGAGTTTTAACGGCGTCTCGGTAGCTATCAAAGAGGGCATTGGGTCTGGCAAAGAGCTCGAGCGCAAAATCAAGTCTTTTGAACAGCTCAAGGGTCATGAAGGTGTGAGCTTTGGTTTGTTGGCAGATAAGTCTGCCAGCATGGACCAAGATATTGGACGTATGAAAGACATCCTTTCGCAATTCATCTCCGCACTCGACTATAAATCGGGAGATCAGGCTGAACTCATATCCTTTGACTCATTTGTCATGCACATGTGTACCTATACCAACGATCCCACACTGCTTCAAAATGGTGTCTTCAATATGGAGACCTACGGCAACACAGCACTCTACGATGCGCTTTACGAGGGACTCGTTGATGCTCGTTATCAAAACGGCGCACGTTGTGTCATTGCGTTTACTGACGGAATGGATAATGAGAGTCACTGTAGTCCGCAAGATATCATAAGTCTTGCCACGTCCTACAATATCCCCGTTTTCATAATTGGAACGGGGGGAGCTGACGAGTATACCCTCAGGCAGATTGCAGAGGGCACCAATGGTGAATACTGGGACATCGCAAGCATCTCTGACATGGCTGCTATTCTTGAACGGATTTCTGCTGGAGAGAAAAACATGTATTGTCTGGAGTATGAGTCTGATGCCAATTCTGCAGCTGACGCAGCTCGCACCCTGTCCATTGCTGTGATGGATGGGAGTTACGGCGCTTCGCTCGTCAAGAGCTTTACTCCCGTGTTGCCCGAGCAGCGCGAAAAACATGACTCTCGATACGAACTAGTAAAAGCTGATGTTTCTTGGACCGAAGCCAATGCCGCTTGTATAGCCAAGGGCGGACATCTTGTGACCATTAATTCTCAAGAGGAGATGACCAAGATGAGCGCTATGGCTGAGGAAGCAGGGCTTGTTTACTCATGGATTGGAGGCTACACCTCAAACAGAGGAAACTTAGCCTTTGGTCACTGGGTAACTGGTGAACCCTTCGACTATCAGGCATGGTATCCGGGTGAGCCCTCACGTAATGATCGTGATGGCACGCCCGAGATGTATCTCATCTTATGGAAGGTGAAAGGTGAATGGTCGTGGAATGACGAGCGAGACGCCCCATTTGAGTCATCTGATATGAAAAGCATGCGAGGAAAGATGGGATATATCTGTGAATATGAAGACGTTCAGTAAGAACAAGCTTGCACAAATTGCAGGAACTTTTCTAATTGCGCTTAGTTTGGTGAGTGGAGTGTATGTATTGAGCGGCTGTGTGAGCCCTCACAGGCAAGACTCTGAGCAGGCAAGCTCTTCTCAGCCTGACACATCGACTTCTCAAAGTGAGAGAGAGCTCAGAGAAGCTTCTGCGAGTAGCACTGCTACTGATATTCCTGAGGGCACAGCGCCCGAGACAAGCGCCAACCTCTCAGAGGCTGAGCCTTCTGAAGTCGTTCCTGATGCTATTTCACAACGAATCGCAAACATGAGCCTTGACGAGAAGATTTGCCAGTTGCTTATCGTGACACCAGAGGTGCTTACCGGCTATGACGTCATTACCTCAACGGGTCCGGTAACTGAGGAACTGCTCGATACCTATCCAGTAGGCGGTCTCATCTACTTTGGACAGAATCTCGAAACCATGGAGCAAAGCCAAGCCATGCTTTCTGCTGTTAATGCCCATCAGGCACAGACCGGAGGTATCCCGCTTTTCTTAGCGGTTGATGAGGAAGGCGGCGATGTTGCTCGCTGCGCAAGTCGTCTCGGTACTACGGCTTTCTCGCCCATGTTTTATTATCACGATGATGGTCCTGAGGTTGCTCGTTCAAATGCCAGAACCATTGCCAACGACATTAGCTCTGTTGGTTTCAATCTCAACTTTGCTCCCGTAGCAGATACTTGGTCAAATCCAGAAAACGTAGCTACCAGCACTCGAGCCTACAGTGACAACTATGACCAAGGAGCAGAGCTCATTTCTGCAGCTGTGGAGGGTTTTCATGAGGGGGGAGTGGCTTGTACTTTGAAGCACTTTCCGGGATACGGTGAAGCCCTCAATGACCCACATTACGGCTCTATTTACTCTGCACGCACACTCGAAGAAATTCGAGAAGGAGAACTCAAGCCTTTTGTTGCGGGCATCGAAGCTGGGGCTGACATGATAATGATTGGTCACATCACCATGACCTCACTTGACGACGGTGTGCCAGCAACGCTGTCGCGCGTTGTCATCACAGATGTTTTGCGCGGTGAGTTGGGCTACCAAGGCGTGGTGCTGTCCGATGCTATGAATATGGGGTCGATTGTAAATGAGTTTTCCGGAACTGAGGCAGCTGTCATGGCACTTGAGGCTGGAGTGGATATCGTGCTGATGCCAGATTCTGTGCCAGATACAATTGCTGCGGTAAGACAAGCTATAGATGATGGTCGTCTCAGCGAAGAACGACTCGACGAAAGCGTTCGGCGTGTTTTGCAGGCAAAGGTAAACCGAGGTTTGCTGAGTCTTTCGTAACACGCTCTGTTTGGCGTTCGACCACAGAGGGATACAAGAGCGATTTGTGAGGTGGATGTGACATGGGTTTACTTGATGAGATTAGCAATGTGGGCAGGCGTGGATTAAGTGCGGTAAACAGGACTTCAGAGTCTGCGAAACTAAAGCTCGAGCAGAGTGACCTTCTCAAAAAACGCCAGCTCCTTGCTGCGCAACTGGGCGCCTCGCTGTATGAGCAAACCAAAGATGACCCTGTGTTGAGAGAGGGCCGAGACGAGCTCTATAGAGGTATCGAGCAAATTGACGAGCGTCGTGAGGCTATCGAACTTGAACTTGCAGCTCTCGATAGGCAGTCGGCAGAAGCTGCCCAGAGCTCGACTTTTTTGCGCTGCCCAAGCTGTGGGAGCGCAGTTGCCATCTCTGATGTGTTCTGTTCTGGTTGCGGCAGGTCTGTCGCCGAGATTAAAGAAGAGCTTCTCAAGGTTCAAACGACAGAAGAGGTGGTGTTTCCTCTGCAGAATGGTGGGAAAACATGTCCTCATTGTGGGGCTGGAGTCCTTGACGATGACGCTTTTTGTATGCAATGTGGAAAACCACTGCCAGAGTCTAACAGCTCTGAACCTGTGGTTGAGGATGAACTTCACTCAGAGCTTGCGGGTGAGATCGAGGCTGAACTTAAACTCGAGACAGAAGCTGGTGAGACTGAACCCGAGCTCGAGCCTGTTGCACTCGAGGCTGAAGCCGAGCTCGAGCCTGTTGAGCTCGAGGCTGAAGCCGAGCTCGAGCCCGTTGAGCCTGAGCTAGAACTCGAACCCGAGCCCGAGTCTGCTGGGCTTGGACCTGAATTCGAGCCCGAGCCTGAGCTTGAATTCGAGCCCGAGCCTGAGCTTCAACCAGAGCCTCAATCTGAAACCGAGATGATGCTGGATGATAGTCTCATTGATGAAACAACCATGCTTTCCAGCACCCATACAACGCTTCTCTCAGCATCTGATAAAACCACTGTCATAACCTCAGAAGATGCCACTTCTTTACTTGGTTCTCAATCAGATGAGCTTGATTCTGATGCTTCTTATGATGCTTCGCAGGTCTATGTTGCAGATGAGCAAGCTGCCCTTAGCTCTTTAGATCCGTCAGTTATCTGCCAAAACTGCGGGGCAACAATTTCTAAGGAAACGCTGATTAATTCGCTAACCACTCCTTCGATTCGCTATCGACCCGCTGCACAGACCTTCTTTTGACGTCGAGGGCTGTGTCACCCCCG
>JAFUCQ010000111.1 GCA_017459605.1 Atopobiaceae bacterium | reverse complement strand
CGTGGCGGGAGTGAGCGGCTGGGTGAAAAACCTCGACAACGGAACGGTGCTGTGCGAACTTGAAGGTTCTCCTCAACAGATTGAGGCTTTTTTTGCTGAGCTTAACGAGCAGAGCAAAACCGCATGGTTTCGTCACCAGCTTGTGAGCAGCGAAGCAATTGAGTCCACGGGAGCGCATGGCTTTTCTATCAAGTATTAGCTGACAACGCGAGGTGCTGGTAACCGCTCATGTGCAAGGACACTCATCCTGAAACTGCCACAGAGCACAACAAACCGCCACACGGACAGACCACCGAAGGAGTATCGATGTATCGCGTTTTGTATTACAAACCAGAAGGAGCGGAGCTTCTCTTCCCTGCTGTTCAAGAGCTCGAGCGGCAAGGTCTGACCAAAAGCATCGAGCTTGTACCATGCGCCCACGAACTCATGGCTCCCCCCGACCCTTCTGTTTATGAGGGCATCGACGCCATCATCGCTGAGTTTTCTCGCTTCTACGCCTCAGACATCGAAGCCGCAGCTCATGCGGGTGTTCGCCTCGTTGCAAGTATGTCGATTGGCGTCAATCACATTGATGTAGACGCCGCCAGCCAAGCAGGTGTGCTCGTGTCGAGCTGCCCGGGGTATTGCTCGGGCGAAGTCGCAACTCATACCCTTGGTTTGATGCTCAATCTCATGCGCCAGATTGGCGTGGGGCATCGCCATGTGCTCGATGGAGGATGGGATCCTCATGTGGGAAATCCCATGCATCGGATTCGTGGGCAAGTCACTGGTCTCGTCTTCTTTGGTCGTATTGCGCGCGAGCTCGCACCCATGCTTCAAGCGCTGGGTATGAAGGTGCTCGTATGGGCTCCAACCAAAAGCGAGTCCGAGCTCAGTGCTGCGAGATGTGAGAAAGTTGACACCCTTGATGAACTGCTCGTCCGTTCTGATGTGGTGAGTCTTCACTGCCCGCTCATCGACGAGACGCGTGGGCTGATTGGTGCTCGCGAACTCTCGCTCATGAAACCAACTGCGTATCTGATAAACACCACACGCGGTGATGTGGTAGACGAGGACGCGCTGTTGGCGGCACTTGAAGCCGGGCAAATCCAAGGAGCAGGGCTTGACGTGCTTCGTAAAGAAACCAATCCCGATAAGCGCAACCAAGCGCTCGTCGAGCATCCCCGCGTTATTGTCACGCCTCACAGTGCGTACCTGTCTGTTGAGGCAGAGGCTGAACTTGTCTCCATGAGTATCGATGCGGTGCGGGAGTTGCTGGTAGAAGGACGTGTGCCAACCAACGCTGTCAATCCAGAGGCATTTGACAGAAGCCATGGTGGAGACTAACGGCTGCTCTGCGGTTCGCGCGGGTTACTTGCTGCACGGGCTGCTCGCCAGTGTGCGGGTTTCTCGTCAGTCCCCGCGGGTTTCTCGATAACTCAAAACTCTGCACACCGAATGGTATACACAGTTTCTCATTAAAGATGCCCCGGCCAACAAAAGTGCAGGTTGAGTCTCTTAATTACAGAAATAGTGCCTACCGTTCGGTATACAGAGTCTCACCCTAATCAAAATTGTGTCCCCCTTGAGGGCTACACGATTTCTCACTAGAGGTAGTCAATCCAATAAAACTGCAGGTTGATCCCTTAATTTCAAAAAATGTGCCCCCTTGAGGGCTACACGATTTCCACCTGAACAGAATCGTGCCCCCTTGAGGGTTGTATGATTCCTCATCGTCTCGGTAAAACCGGAACTCACGTGGATACAGCCCCTTGAGCAGATAGCAGCTTGCGGACATGTTGGTAAAACCGGAACTCACGTGAATGCAGCCACGAGAGTTGCTCCCGTTGCATCAATGAGTCTGTAAAATCCGAGCTCGCATGGATGCAGCTCCAACCAAACATCGTCGTTTCCCTCTGCCTCGGTAAAACCCGAGTTCGAATGGATACAGCTCGCGGCTGATCGGTTGCAGCTTTTGTTCGAGATGCTTCGGTTGAGAATGATTACCCCAGATTGAGGAGCGTGCGTCCAAACCAACCCAGAACTGCAATGCCCAAAATGATGCGATACCAGCCGAAGGGCTTGAAGCTGTGTTTGCGCACAAAGCTCATCAAAAAGCGAATGGCGAGCAAGGACACCACAAAGGCAACGGCGCACCCAACAAGGAGTAGTTGGAGCTCAGACATGACAATGGCATTCCCTTTGAGGAAGTACTTCACGAGCCTCAGTCCGCTCGCACCTACCATGACAGGAATCGCAAGGTAGAAGGTAAACTCAGCAGCCACAGGACGAGAACACCCCAGCAAAAGACCACCGATAATGGTGGAACCAGAGCGAGACGTGCCGGGTACCAGCGACAGGACTTGGAAGATTCCAATGCCCAGTGCCCTTCCCCAGCCCAAATCGTCAATCTCGGTCACCGAAGCGTTTTCATCAACAATCTCAGCAGCGCTTTTCTCGACACCTGACGTTTGCGCAAAGTGACGCCCTTGCTGAGTCTGAGCAATCGTGCGAGCGCTTTTTTCGCGAATAGTTTCAATAATGATGAAAATGATGCCGTAAGCAATAAGGGCAGCTGCTACAACAAAGGGGCCTCCTAGGTGCTCTTCCATCCAGTCATCGAGCGGGATACCAATGACCGAAGCAGGTATGCACGCAAGGATAATCTTGCCCCAGAGCTTCCATGTGTTGCTTCGCTCTTGGCTGGTCTTTTTGCCAGAGAACGGATTGAGCTGCCGAAAGAACAGAATGCAAACCGCAAGAATGGCTCCGAGCTGGATAACAACCAAAAACATGTTCCAGAAGTCTTCGGAGACATCGAGTGCAACAAACTCGCGCAGAAGCATCATGTGGCCTGTTGATGATATAGGCAGCCACTCACTGATGCCTTCGACAAGACCATACAGAGCGGCGATTAGAAGCTGAATGAGATCCAAGTTTCCTCCTCAAGACAGATGGCCATGCCATTATAAACAGGTATCTGCTTGGGGCTCATGGTCTGTCCCGTGATTACACAACTTGAGCTGGTTGTGGAGAACCCCGCCACGAACACAGCCCCGCCGGCGGCAATCAGCCAGCGGCAAACGAGCACGACCGGTCGTCTGCTATCCGCTATATAGTCGCCTCGTAAAAGTGCTCGAACCAATAACATGCCCTTTGCAACGCATGAGCCCGAAAACTCAACAAAACACCAGTTGAATTTCTCAGCATTTTTCAAAGGGCATGTTATTTTCACTAGCTCTCGATTGTTTAGGAGGCCATTGCGTCGCCATCTTTGTTGAGTAAAAGTACCCAGATCAATAACATGCCCTTTGCAACGCATGAGCCCGAAAGCTCAACAAAACACCAGTTGATTTTCTCAGCTCTTTTCAAAGGGCATGTTATTTTCAATAGCTCTGGGTTTTGCGTTCTAAACACTCAGTTTCATG
>JAFUCQ010000110.1 GCA_017459605.1 Atopobiaceae bacterium | reverse complement strand
CTTCCTATCTCCTCCCGCTATCTGGTGACGGTATGACAATGTTTGCAGGAACAGACGTGGTCAGCGAGGACTACCCCGATGACTCCAATACCTTAGTAAACTATGTCATAACAGCACTCAATGGTGTCATTAGTGCCGATTCTTATGGTAATGAGCGTGGTCAGGGCAGAATCTCTATCACAAACAAACCTGCCGTCATCGAACCTGAGCCAGAGCCAGAACCGACACCGAATCCCAATCCTACACCGCAGCCTAAGCCCGAGCCCACACCGCAAGTGCAGCCCGCTGCCCAAACTGCTGCATCCACTGCTCAAATCACCCCTCAACCGCAGCCCACAGCTCAGCCAAACACACAGCCTGCAGCCACAGCAGCACCAACCACGGCACAGGCACAAGCAAGGACGACAACAACACTTCCAAATACCGCAGATTCAACGTCACCAGAGTTAGTTTTCATTCTGCTCACAGGTTCAATGACCCTAACTCTCATCGCAAAGAGAAATCTCAAACAAGCTGCCTGATGAGGTACAAGCGTTTTTGCCTATAGCAATTTTGCACATATACTCGTGTTCTTTTAAGGGTAACTCGAGCTTTCGAGTTACCCTTTGCTATCTGCTGAGCTTTCTATGCTGTAAGCACTTTTCATGCTGAGTGCTCATAAGTAATGAGGTAAACAGCTCGTAACCAGAGCGAAAAAACAGTGCTATCGCTGCGTGTGATAGCTCACAATGCTAGAGTCTATGCTGAGCATCGATAGTTTTAGTACCCAACAAGGGAGGAACCATGAAAAAGATTACCAAGATTGCTGCCAGCCTGTTTGCAGTAGCTGCACTTGCCATTGTGCTCGCTGCCTGTGGTGGTGGCTCAAACACCAGCTCAAACACCGAGGCAAGCTCAAGCGGTAGCGCAAGCACTGAAGCCAGCGCAAGCACCAGCACCGCTACCACTTCTGCCAGTGCTACCACCTACAGAATTGCAACCGATACCACCTTTGCCCCCTTTGAGTACGCCGAGGCTGACGGTACCTATGTTGGCATCGACATTGAACTTCTCGCAGCAGTCGCCAAAGACCAGGGCTTTGAGTACGAGCTCGATCCTCTCGGATTTGACGCAGCACTGCAAGCCGTTCAGTCTGGTCAGGCAGACGGCGTTATCGCTGGTATGTCAATCACCGACAAGCGCAAAGAAACCTTCGACTTCTCTGAGGCCTACTATGACTCCACCGTCTGCGCTGCAGCTCTTGCCACGGGCGACATCAGCTCACTTGAAGATCTTGCTGGTAAAAACGTTGCTGTAAAGAGTGGCACCATGAGCCAGTCATGGGCAGAAAGCCTCGCTGATGAGTACGGCTTTACCATGACTACCTTCGACACCTCTGATGTTATGTATCAAGACGTCATCGCAGGCAACTCTGCTGCATGCTTCGAGGACACCCCCGTTATGAGCTACGCTATCTCCACCGGAAACGTTGACCTCAAGCTCATCGCCGAGGCCGACAGCTCCAGCGAGTTTGCTACCCCGTATGGCTTTGCTGTCAACAAGGGTAACAACGCCGAGCTACTCCAGATGTTCAACGATGGCCTCAAGAACATCAAAGACAACGGCACCTATGACGAAATTGTCAACAAGTACGTCCAGTCTGTGGGCTAAGTCTGGCGCTGTTTCTCGCAAACACAAGCACCCGATTCATTCATTCGATTCGCTACATTTTAGGTATTTCACATGAGCTTTTTTGAACTATTGCAAGAATCCTTGCCCCTGCTGTTGCAGGGGCTTGGTCTAACGTTATGGCTTGCCTTTATCTCATTGGTCATAGCCATGATTTTGGGCATACTCGCTTCTCTTGCTGGCCTTTCTAAGCATGCCCCCCTGCGCGCACTCAATAGTGCCTTTGTTGCCATCATCCGTGGAACACCGCTTTTGGTGCAAGCCTATTTCATCTACTTTGGCATCACTGGCGTACTCGGCATTCGCATGAGTGCCTTTACCGCGGGCGTTATTGCCCTGTCACTCAATGCAGGTGGCTACCTCTCAGAGATTTTCAGAGGCGGTATCCAAGCAGTTGACCCAGGACAAAACGAGGCAGCACGCTCGCTGGGACTCTCGCGCGGTCAAACCATGCGTCGCATCATTTTGCCGCAGGCTATCCGCATTTGTATTCCCAGTGTGGTCAACCAGTGGTGTATCACCATCAAGGACACCTCGATTATCTGCGTCATTGGCCTTGCCGAGCTCGTGCGCCAAGGATCTCAAATCATTGCCCGCACCTACCGACCCTTTGAGGTATGGATTATGGTTGGCGTGCTGTTCTTTATCGTGATTTGGCTGCTCACCTTACTGGCTCGCATTGTGGAGAGGAAGGTGTCCCTTGGCTAAAGTAGAAATCCGCGATCTTCACAAAAGCTTTGGAGACAACGAAGTCCTTCGCGGCATTAATTGCAATATTGAGGCAGGCGAGGTTGTTTGCATCATCGGTCCGTCGGGTTCGGGCAAGTCTACCTTTTTGCGCTGCATCAACTGTCTCGAAGAGCCAACCTCAGGCACCATCACCGTTGACGGACATGTGATGGACGCCAACTCACCCGACATCGACTCCTACCGAGAAGACATCGGCATGGTGTTTCAGCAGTTCAATCTTTTCCCGCACCTGAGCGTTATGGACAACATCACCATTGCGCCCACGATGCGAAAAAAGATGGATATGGCACAAGCAACCGAGCTGGGTCGCAAGCTTTTGGCAAGCGTTGGTCTGGAAGAAAAGGCCGACGCCTTCCCGCGCAGTCTCTCAGGTGGACAAAAACAGCGCGTAGCCATTGCTCGCGCCTTGGCTATGCAACCCGGACTCATGCTCTTTGATGAGCCTACCAGCGCTCTTGACCCCGAGATGGTGGGCGAGGTTCTCGACGTTATGCGCCACCTCGCACGCGATGGCATGACCATGGCAATCGTGACGCACGAGATGGGCTTTGCAAAAAGCGTTGCAGACCGTGTTCTGTTCATCGATGAGGGCATTATTGCTGAGGAGGGCACCCCCGACCAGATTTTCTCCAACCCACAAAACCCGCGAACGAAATCGTTCTTGGATAAGGTCCTCGAGGCATAAAGCCCAGCTCAGGCATCCAGCTCAGGCACCACGGTTTGTACGCACACGCCATTACTCTGGCAACAAACGTACAAACCTTCGCACGGAAACTATCCCAGCACGTATGACTTTAAAGGAGTACACCATGAGTGAACAGATCCCGTATCGTTCGTATTTGCGAGAAGATCAAATCCCACGTCAGTGGTATAACCTTCGTGCCGATATGCCCAACAAGCCTGAGCCTATGCGCCTGCCCAATGGCAAGATTGCTGAGTTCGACGACATCTCTCCAGTATTCTGCGACGAGCTTGTTCGCCAAGAGCTCGACGACAACACGGCATGGTTTGACATCCCTGAGGGTGTTCTGGAGATGTACAAGGTCTTTCGTCCAAGCCCACTGTGTCGTGCATACAATCTTGAACGCGCGCTCAACACCCCCGCGCACATCTATTACAAGTTCGAAGGTAACAACACGAGCGGTTCTCACAAGCTGAACTCCGCGCTTGCTCAGGCTTATTACGCCCACGAGCAGGGACTCGAAAAGATTACTACCGAGACAGGCGCTGGTCAGTGGGGAACTGCTCTTTCAGAGGCGGCAAGCCACTTTGGTGTCGACTGTGATGTCTTTATGGTCAAAGTTTCCTACAACCAAAAGCCCTTCCGTCGCCACATCATGGAAACCTTTAACGCCCGTGTCACGCCGTCTCCTTCCAACACCACCGAGATTGGCAAGAAGATGCTTGCCAAAAACCCCGACTCAAACGGGTCGCTGGGAACCGCCATCTCTGAGGCAGTTGAGCGAGCACTTCATGTACCAGAGAACCGTGGCCGCTATCAGCTGGGATCGGTGTTGAACCAAGTCTTGCTCCACCAGTCGGTCATTGGTCTTGAGAGCTATATCGCCCTCGAAGAGCTTGGCGAGTATCCAGACATAGTCATTGGTTGTGCTGGCGGTGGCTCTAACTTAGGCGGCCTCATTGCTCCCTTTATGCGCGATAAGCTCAACGGAACCCATCCTGACACTCGCTTTATTGCTGTTGAGCCAACGGGTTGTCCATCGCTTACCCGTGGTCGCTTTGCCTATGACTTTGCAGACACCGGTCAAACCTGCCCGCTTGCCAAGATGTATACCTTGGGCAACGGCTTTATGCCCTCGCCTGACCACGCTGGTGGCCTGCGCTACCACGGCATGAGCCCCATCATCTCCCAGCTCAAACACGACGGCTACATGGAAGCAGTCGCCGTTCAGCAAACCGACGTCTTTGAGGCAGCCACTGAGTTTGCTCGCCTCGAAACCATTCTTCCTGCTCCTGAGAGCTCACACGCCATCTTCCAAGCCATGGAAGAAGCGCGAAAGTGTGCTGAGACGGGAGAAGAAAAGGTCATTCTCTTTGGTCTCACCGGCACAGGCTACTTTGACATGGCAGCGTACGAGGCCTTTAACTCTGGCGCGCTCATTGACTCAGCGCCAACACGTGCCGAACTCGAGGCAGGATTTGCCACCATCCCTGCCGTAGACGGGGTTCAGCTTGCAGGAGGTCTGCCCGTCGACTAAGCTTTACGTGAACAACACGTACGTAGACGGGGAGCTCCTGAATACGTTCAGGAGCTCCTTTTCAATAGCGCACAACAAACTAAGGAAAACTCACCATGCCTGTTGAAGTTTTAGTTGGCCTGACAATTCCCTTTTTGGGCACAACACTCGGCGCTGCTTGCGTATTTCTCATCCGAAAAGATCTTGGTGTTGGCATCACCCGTGCCTTTACTGGCTTTGCAGCTGGCATTATGGTTGCTGCCTCGATTTGGAGTCTGCTTGAGCCCGCCATGGATGAGGCGGCATCGGCAGGGCGCCTTGCATTTGTCCCTGCATTTGTGGGCTTTTGGGCAGGAACGCTTTTTTTGCTCGCCCTCGACCACCTCATCCCCCACATTCACCGCGGTGTTTCTGAGGCGGAAGGTCCGCATACGAGCTTTCGAAGAACAACACTGATGTCGCTCGCTGTAGCCCTTCACAATATCCCCGAAGGAATGGCGGTGGGTGTAGTTTTTGCAGGCTGGATAACCGGAGATGCCAACATTTCACTCGCAGGAGCCATGACTTTGGCTCTCGGCATTGCCATCCAAAACTTCCCCGAGGGAGCTATCATCTCGCTGCCCCTTCACGCAGAAGGCACCAGCCGACCACGAGCCTTTCTTATGGGCTTTCTGTCTGGAGTTGTAGAACCCATCGGTGCCTTTATCACGATTCTGGCAGCTAAGCTGGTAACGCCGCTCCTTCCCTACTTGTTAAGCTTTGCTGCAGGAGCCATGATTTATGTCGTCGTTGAGGAGCTCATCCCCGAGATGAGCGAGGGTGAGCACTCCAATATCGGCGTGTTATCCTTTGCCCTTGGATTTACCCTCATGATGGCACTTGACGTTGCCCTATCTTAAAGATAGTAAGCCGTTTATGTGGGTACAAGCTTATCGGGGTTAACCATAAAACTATTCAGACTGCCAAATAAATTCATAGCTATATAAAGCGCCCATATATCAAAACTTTAGCTATGATAACTAGGTAGTTAGCTCAGTGGGAAGGCTTATGTCATGCAGAGCAGCATTCGTCGTGTGACAATCTACATACTCGTTGTCGTGTCTCTCATGCTTGGTGCATGTGTTGGTGATTCAGGAACAGTCAATAAAACATTGACCTCCATCCGTGTGTGGACGTATTACAACGGAGCCCAACTCACCGCCCTCCAAGAACTCGTTGATGACTTTAATACAAGTGTTGGCAGTGAAAAGGGTATCTATGTCGAGACATCCAATCTCGGAAGCGTTGAGGATTTGCGCGATGCGGTACTTGACTCTGCCGCAGGTAAAGTTGGATCTGATGAGCTCCCCAACATTGTGGCTTGTTACGCCGACACAGCACTTCAGCTCGATGAACAAGAGCTCATCGTAGATATAGCGCCCTACCTCACACAAGAAGAAAAAGACCGCTACATACAAAGCTACCTCTCCGAAGGAAGTCTCGGCACCACCGGGGCGATCAAGATTTTTCCCGTAGGTAAATCAACTGAGGTTCTCTTTATCAACAAGAATGATATTCAGCCATTTTTGCAGGCAAACAATATAAGCTATGACGATTTTTCAACCATCGAGGGTCTTACCAAAACTGCCCAGCTCTATTACGAGTGGACTGATGCCAAAACAGACGAAGCCAACGACGGCAAAGCACTCTGCGGTCGTGACTCGCTTGCCAATTACTTTTTCATTGGAGCAAAGCAGCTTGGCGTTGATATCATCTCGTACCAAGATGGAGAGCTTGTCTTCAACTTTGACAAGGACGTTGTTCGCAGGCTCTGGGATAACTACTATGTCCCCTTTGTAAAGGGCTATTTCTGCGCACAGGGCCGCTTTAGAAGTGATGACATCAAAACGGGTTCCATCTTGAGTCTCATTGGTTCATCGTCAAGCTCCACGTTTTTCCCAGCATCAATCATTGACGAGTCGGGCGATGAGCACTTTATAGAAATGGACGTTCTGCCTGCCCCACAATTTGAGAGCGGCGAAGATTACGCGGTTCAGCAAGGCGCAGGTATGTCGGTTATCAACACCAACGATATTGAGGTTGAGGCCAGCATTGAGTTTCTCAAATGGTTTACCGCAAAAGAACAAAACCTCAGCTTCTCAATATCGTCAGGCTATCTTCCTGTCACAAAAGAAGCTAATGACATCAACGAGGTTCGCAGAATCGAAGAAACCATCTCAAAGAAAATCGAGGATACCATCGAGATTGCCCTCAGTGACGTCAACAACAGCCATCTCTACAGTCCGCCTGCATTTGAAGGTGGAGCTCAGTTCAGAGATATTTTGGAAGCCTGTATGAGCGATGAGGCATCACACGATGCCCAGCAGGTCAAGTCACGCCTTGCTCAAGGCATGTCTTTTGAAGAGGCCTGTGCACCGTACGTGACCGATGAGCGCTTTGACCGTTGGTATGATGATGTGCATAGACAGCTGTCATCAATTGTGGGTCAGAGTAGTATTTCATAGCGCTTGAAGGTGCAGTATGGTGCAGGCTGAGAACAAAGCAACACGGTCTATCTTCAGCACAATACTCATACCGATTATTGTGCTAATCCTTGCTGAAGTGCTCATTTTTGCAGCCGTTTTGTTGGCTAACAACGTCATTGGCCGCATAAACCAAAATGACAATGACATCTTTGATAACCAAGTTGACACGCGCAAAAACTACCTCGAAGACTATTTTGTTGGTAGTGTCTCAAACCTCGACCAGTTAGCAGACGTCATCAATAACAGCGCAGCCGAGCTCATAGAGTCAAATCAGCTCGACCTCAGCGACCTTGATGGCAACATAACAAGCACGTCGCGCCTGCAGCAATACATCATAGGTCCCATGATTAGCACGTTACGTGATAAAGCAGTCTCGGGAATCTTTGTCATCTTTAACACCGACAACCTTGAAGATTTAAGTGGTACCTCACTCAAGATGCCGGGCATATTGATTAAAGATACCGATCCTGCAGCAACTCCCTCAGCAAGAAATGAAGACCTCGCCATTGAGCATAGCTCCATTGAGCTGCTCAATACCTTGCGCATTAGAACTGACGTTGGCTGGTCTCCCCTCTTCAACTTCCAAGGTCGTGCTCGCGACAAGAATTTTGACTTTATCCGCATACCTTTCCAAGCGGCTCTTACTCGTTCACACGATGCAAGCGCTTCAGATTTTGCCTACTGGAGTACAACAAGTCTCTTAGAGGACGATGTCACCGACGGACAGGCACTCTGCTATACCATCCCACTCATCCTTGATGACGGCACTGTCTATGGCGTTGTGGGAGTAAGTCTTGCAACAAAGTATCTGCAGTCACTCATGCCCATGCGTGACTTTATTAACGGTCAAGAAGGCGCCTATGCCCTTGTTTCTTTTTCGGATGACCAGACAACAGATGTGATTGAACTCACACCTTCTGTGGTCAATGCGACGGGTAGCTTTACTGAGCGGCTCGGTAACACGATAACCCTCGAAACATCGCACTACGGAGGCTATACCGTAAAAGATGCCCCCGTGGGTTTGCATGCTGGCTTTAGACCTTTCAAGCTCTACAACACTCACGCCCCGTTTGAACATGACCGCTGGGGTATTATCGGCGTTATTCCTGAGACCATCTTGCATTCGTTTTCTCGACAGCTCCAGTGGACCTTGGTCATTACAGCACTCGTTATGGCTGTTGCAGGCATAGTGGGTGCGGTGCTTGTAGGACACAGCATTTCTAAGCCCATTCGTAAGCTTTCAAATGAGGTCTACGACGCCCACGAAAACCACCGTGGTATGCCGCAGCTCTCAAAGACCAATATCGCAGAAATTGACCAGTTCACTACCGCAATTGCTACCTTGTCCGAAGACATCGATAAGGTGCGCGAAGCCGAGCAAAGCCGCATCGAACATGAGCGTGACTACGATATGCTCACTGGCTTGATGAACCGCCGCTCTTTCTACCGAGAGGCAAGTGTTGTCTTTTCTCAACCAGAAGAGCTCAAGCAAGCAGCTCTTGTCATGCTCGACCTTGACAACCTCAAAAAGATTAACGATATGTACGGCCATGATTGGGGCGACAAATACATCTATCAAGCGGCGAACACTTTCAAAAAACTGGCGCCTTCAAATGCACTGGTTGCCCGCGTCTCGGGCGATGAGTTCTACATTTTGTTCCATGGTCACGACTCGCAACAAGAGATTGAGACCTCTATCGAAAAACTCAAAACCTCAATCCCTCAAACAGAGTTTGCACTTCCGGGTGGAAAAATCGAGCACATTAACGCCTCTGGAGGTGTTGCCCTCTACCTCAAGGACGCCGAAGAATTTGAAGAGCTCATGCGGCTCGCTGACTTCACCATGTATCAGGTCAAGATGAGCGGCAAAAACAACATTGCCTACTTCGATATTGACAACTACCGTCAGCGTTCAAATGAGCTGCGAGCAAAAGCAAGTTTCAACGATTTGATGGACAACTGCCAGCTTGCCAGTTATCACTTCCAGCCCATATTTGACGCTCAAAGTGGTAGGCCATTTGCGTATGAGGCACTGCTCCGTGTTGCCCTTGATGCGCTGCAAAGCCCTGCAGATGTCTTTTCCATTGCGCGCAAAGAGAGCCGCTTGCGCGAGGTTGAGCGTATGACGTGGATTCGCACCCTCGAAAGCTATCAGGGGCTTCTCTCGCAAAACGAGGTTGACAAGGCGGCTCTGCTCTTTATCAACTCAATTGCCAGCGTAAGCTTGGATATGTCTGAGTTTGAAAGGATTGCTGAGCGCTTTAGCAACCTGCTCAGCCATCTTGTCATCGAGATTACCGAGACAGAAAACATGGATGAAGAAGCCACCGCCATCAAGCGCAAGGTTCCCGGATTTACGGGACTCTTTGCCCTCGACGACTATGGCAGTGGCTACAACTCAGAGCTCAAGCTCCTCGAGCTCAAACCCAGTTTTGTCAAGGTGGATATTTCCATTGTTCGAGACATCAACAGTTCTGTAGACAAGCAGCGCATCGTTACCAACATCGTTGAGTATGCCCACGAGCGCAACATGAAAATTATTGCTGAGGGCATCGAAACACCTTCGGAGCTTGCCTGTCTTTTAGACCTCAATGTCGATTTGCTTCAAGGCTACTATCTGGCACGTCCCTCGGAGGTGCCAGCTGCTATCAACCCCGTTGCGCTTAAACAGATTCAAGAACACAAGGCCACTCCATAGAAGATGGTGGCCAAGAGAGCGAGGCAGGCTCTCACGAGGGCACGGAACATCACGCACGGGCGATAGCGTAGCGAGAAAGCCAGTTTTGACTGGTGTCTATAGGGGTGGAGGGGCTTTTTGTTCGACGAAATAAAGCGGCGTCTATCATCGAGGCGCTTTGAAGAATACCACGCTGAGGTGCGGCGGAGAAACTCGGTTAACCTCCGAGCCTTTATTATTCTTGGCTTGGCAGTTGTGTTTACCAGTGTTGTTTCTCAGCTTGCACTCTCGCAAACCTTAGCTATTCTTCCCAGTTCAGGCCTTGCTCTATACTACATATTGATAGCTGTTGGGTATCGCATTCTCAAAAGCCACAATAGAACAATTGATAGCTGGGTTTTCTATGCCATACAGCTGCCGGTCATGCTTTTGGGCATTCTGATGGGAACCGTCCTTGATCCACACCGCCAAAGCGTTACCTTTTTGCTGCTCATCATGACGCTACCCTTGTGCATTCTCGACAAACCATGGCGCGTAGTGAGCTATGAGCTCGCGCTTATCGTTTTGTTTTCGCTCATGTGTATCCTTTTCAAAGACAGAGACATTGCTCTTCTCGACCTGTCCCACATTTTTTCGTTTGGCACTGCCACTGTTTCAATAACGCTTTTTATTCTGGCGGAGCGCTTCGATGCGGTCGAAGGCACTGCGGCACTACTCGAAATGAGCGAACACGACGAGTTGAGTGGCCTCAAAAACCGCTATGCCTTGCGCTCTGATTTTCCCAGCTACATTGGCAAGCCTCTGTGTGTTGCCATGGTTGACATTGACCTGTTCAAAGACTTTAACGACCGCTTGGGCCACGTTGTGGGCGACAGCATCATTCAGGCATTCTCGTCGGCATTTTCTAACGAGTTTGGAACTGAGCATTGCTATCGCTACGGCGGAGACGAGCTGCTCGTCTTGTACGATAAAGCTACCGAGCACGAGTTTCGCACAGCCCTCAAGCGCTGCAAGCGACGCCTTGCCAAACATGAAATCGAGGGCGAAGCATTGCCCATATCGTTTAGTTGTGGATTTGTCTTTGCAACCCCCGAATCTGACAGCGAGCTTCGCTCTATGATTAACGATGCCGATGGTCTGCTCTTAAGAATTAAGGCCGATGAACGGGGTCAAATCCTCTCTGTCGCAACACCATAACGAGAACACTCGCTCACTTGAAACTTGAAACTTATTGGGTAGTCCATCGATTGAATAGTAATTGTCGTGCACAATGGCTGCACTTTGTGGCAACATTACAACATTACTCATGACATGGGATTGTCAGACAGGAGTCCATGTCGGAAATGTAAGGGAGATAACAATGGACAGCAAACTCACTCGTAGGAATTTCGTCCTCGGTTCAGCATCTGTTGCAAGCCTTGCTCTTGCCGCATGCGGAGGCGGACAGGCTCAGCCCGAGGCTTCCAAATCCGAGGCTTCAGCTTCTGCATCTGCTTCTGCAGCAGAAGCTTCTGCATCTGCATCTGAGGCAAGCGCTTCTACTTCAAGCGCTGCTGGCGCCGCCATCGACAAGCTCTCAATCATGTACGTTCCTTCTCGTCCCGCAGACGAGATTATCTCGACCACCTCTGGTCTCAAGGACATCTTGATTGAGAAGCTCGGTGAAGCAGGCTATCAGGTTGGCTCCGTTGAGATTGCCGTGTCAGACAACTACAACGCCGCTGGCGAGGCTCTTGCCGCAGGCACCGCAGACATCGGTTATGTCCCCGGTGGCACCTATGCCCTGTTTGGCGATGACATGAACCTCTTGCTCACCGCTACCCGTGACAACCTTATTCCTGACACCTTCACGCCGTCTGACTGGAACGGTCAGGCAACCAAGCGTGAGGAAGGTGTGCCCGTAACCTACTACAAGGGTCTCATTTGGGCAGGTCCCTCTGAGACGGGTCAGGCTCTCGCTGCTAAGGCAAACAACGGCGAGGAGATTAGCTGGGAAGAGATTTCAGCTGCTAACTGGGGTGTCGGTTCTCTTACCTCCAACGCCTCCTACATCTATCCCAACCTCTGGCTTGAGGAGACCTACGGCAAGAAGATTACCGATCTTCCCAACGTTACCATCGACATGAAGCAGGCAGACGCCTTTATGCAGCTTGCCTCTGGCGAGACCATCGACATCTTCTGCGCTTATGCAGATGCTCGTATGGACTACGAGGAGAGCTGGACTGGTGAGTGGGGTCGCAGCGAGGATATTTGGCATGAGTGCAACGTCATTGGCGTTACCCCCAACATCTACAACGACACCATCTGCTTGGCAAAGACTGGTCCTAACGCTGATGTTCTCAACAGCAGCGAGTTCCAGACTGCTCTTGCAGACATCTTCATGGGTCTTGCTGACACCGACGAGGGCAAAGAGATTATCGGTATCTACAGCCACACTGGCTATCAGCCTGCTAATGACTCCGACTACGACGCCGCCCGCGATGCTTTGGCAGCTATGGAGTAACGCTCACAGGACTTACACCGTCTGACTCTGTAGAGTGCAATCAAGGGCTGCCGCAGCACGTATTCTGCGACAGCCCTTTTACGTTGAAAATAAGATGGAGATACCAGCATGATTGAATTCCAAGATGTATCAAAGGTGTATCCCAACGGTACCAGAGGCTTGAACCACGTAAACCTCAAGATTGAGCAGGGAGAATTTCTTGCCATCATTGGACTGTCTGGCGCAGGCAAATCAACCCTCATCCGAACCATCAATCGCATGATTGACATTACAGAGGGAACGCTCACCGTCGACGGTACCGATGTCATGACGCTCAAAGGCGCCGAAATGCGAAGATTTCGCCGCAAGATTGGCATGATTTTCCAATCCTTCAATTTGGTAAGCCGTTCGACGGTTATCAAAAACGTCATGATGAGCGATGTACCTGACATGCCGTGGTACAAGACATTGTTTGGAATCTACTCCAAAGAGCAAAAGATGCGTGCTCTCGAGGCACTCAACAAAGTCAACATTCTTGATAAGGCGTACAGCCGCTGCGACGAGCTGTCGGGAGGTCAGATGCAGCGCGTTGCCTTGGCGCGAACGCTCAACCAAAATCCTTCTATCATTTTGGCAGACGAGCCCGTGGCGTCTCTCGACCCCATCATCGCCGACGTTGTTATGAGCGACTTTGCTCGCATCAACAAAGAGCTCAACATCTCAATTTTCATCAATATTCACCACGTAGACCTCGCCCTCAAATACGCTACCCGCGTGATTGGCGTTCGCGCTGGCGAGATTGTCTATGACGGACCTACCTCTGAGGTAACCCAAGAAGTCCTCGACCTCGTGTACAACGGAACATCAATCCCCACTTCGACCGACGTGGTGTCTGCCGAGGCAAAAGACATGCTCGAAGGATAGGTGATGATTGGATGAGAATTGAGGAGAAGGGGCATGTCGAGCGCGTGAAAGCGCGTCAGGCTGCTGCGAAAGCTGCAGCAAAGCGAGAACCCCTCTTTGACCGCATCTTCAAGCCAGAGACCATAAGCATTTCTAACGGCAACACCGTAGATCGCCCGCGAAGCCGCACGCCTTTGATTCTTGCAATTTTCTTAGCGGTGGTGTGGATAGCCATCCAAGCAACAGGATTTAGTCTTGCCACCATCATTGAGCGTGGAAGTGAGCTTGGTACTATCTTGGGGCAGGTACTCACGCCCAACTGGGAGTTTATTCCCCAGCGTGTAATTGGTCCTCTCGTCGAGACGGTACAAATGTCTATCGTGGGTACGCTCGCCGGCTGCATCGTGGGACTACCCGTGGCCATTCTGGCATCGTCAAACATCAACCACAACAAGCCCACCTTGTTGTTCTTCCGCTTTATTCTGTCGATTATCCGCTCAATTCCCACCCTGATTTACGCCCTGATCTTGGCACTCATCTTTTCTCTGGGTGCTTTTGCAGGAACAGTTGCAATTGCTCTGTTTACCTTAGGTATTGTTGCCAAGATGCTGTACGAAAGCATTGAGACTATCGATATGGGGCCTTTTGAGGCCATGCAATCGTTTGGTGCTACCACCTTCGAGGCATTTTGGTCTGCCTGTATGCCGCAGATTATGCCAATCTATCTCGATAGCTGTCTGTACTGCTTTGAGCTCAATGTTCGTGCCAGTGCCATCTTAGGCTACGTTGGCGCGGGCGGTCTTGGTGTTCTCATTTCTGAGCGCACGGGCCTTCGCCGCTATCACGACGTAGGAGCCATTGTTATCTCGCTCTTTTTGGTGGTATGGATTATCGACCTTATCAGTGACTATCTGCGCTCCAAGCTGCAGTAAGGAGTGAGGAAGATGGAAGATAGTTTGAACATGAATCCCGGTCAGAACATTCTTGAAGCACTTGCGGCCGAGCCCAAAAACCTGTGGAAGCGCATTTTGATTTTTGCGGTCGTGCTTGCCATCGCCGCATGGGGTGCCACAAGTGTCGACTTTAATGGCATCACCCAAAGCGGAGCCAAAATTGCCGGATCGGTTATCAACGGTATTATGCACCCCAACACCGAACTGCTCTTTAACCTCACCACCGATGGTGTGCCGTTCCTTGTCTTGCAAACCATTGCGATTGCCATTTTGGGAACCATCTTTGGTGCATTGCTCGCCATTCCTATCAGCTTTTTGTCTGCAACCAACATTGTGCCGCGCCCGGTGGCTATGATCTTTCGCGCCATCGTCTTGTTTATCCGAACCATCCCGTCGCTCATGTGGGCGCTTATTTGGATTCGCGTAACCGGACCCGGTGCATTTTGCGGTGTTGTGACGCAGTCCATCTGCTCAATTGGCATGGTGTCTAAAATGTATGTCACGGCAATCGAGAATCTCGACACCGGCATTCTTGAATCACTTGATGCTGCTGGCTGCAACACCTTTGAGAAGATCCGCGTGGGTGTGTTGCCACAGCTCCTTGCAAGCTTTATCTCCACAGCGATTTATCGCTTTGACATTAACCTCAAAGATGCAACAACCTTGGGTATTGTTGGCGCAGGTGGTATTGGTAGCCCCTTGGTTCAGTCCATCTCAAGTGCCAAGTATCACAATGTTGGCGCCTTTTTGTGGGCACTCATCATTTTGGTTGTCATCATCGAGTGGCTCTCCACCAAGATTCGCACACGCTTAGCTCACGGAAGGCAGTAGTCAACTCATGGCAACTCAACACACTGGCTCACGCCTGACTGGCTTTCGAGACAAGCTCAACCTCAGAGACCTCGGTGGGTTTATCGGCGCAGATGGCCGAGTGATTCGCCGTGGTCTTATCTACCGAAGCGCAGGCTTGTATGCCATGAACGCAAGCGAGCGCCAGCTGTTCTCTGAGCTGGGGATTCGATACATCATGGATTTGAGAACCTCCGCTGAGGTAGCCGACAAACCCAATCCCGCCTTTGAAGACGTTGAGTTTATCCAGCACAGCGGTCTTGTTTTTCGCGGTGGCGAGGAGATTGACTTTTCTCCCACCGGCATGCACCGCATAGGTGAAGGTGGCGCCGATCAGCTCTCAAAGCTGCGCGTTTACTACAGCGGCATGCCGTTTGACAATGAGGCGTTTCGTATTCTCATATCCATGCTTGAACAGCATCGCGTTCCCTTGCTTTTTCATTGCGCTACGGGCAAAGATCGCACCGGTGTTGCTGCCATGCTCATCTTGCTTGCCTTAGGAGCCTCGCGCGACGATGTTATGTACGACTATCTCTTGTCGAACGAGTATCGAAAAGACATCATTGCGCGCAAGCTCAAAGAAAATGCCGCGCTCATTAAAGCAGACCCGCTTGCTCTTGAGCTTCTCACCATGGAGTCTGGCGTCTCAGAGATTATCGGCAATCTTGTTCTCGACGCTATTGAAGAGCGCTATCCCAGCACTGAGGCTTATCTCGAAGCTGAGTTTGGTCTCGATACTAAGCGTCTGAGCCAGATGCGTGCGTTTTACCTCGAAGAAGTCGCTGAAGGCACGCAAGCGTCCGAGCACGCGCAGGCGTCCGAAGACGCGCAGGTGTCCGAGCACGCGCAGGTGTCCGAGCACGCGCAGGCGTCCGAGCACGCGCAAACGCACGAACGCACGTCGTTGTAGGAGCGCCCATGAACCAACGCCTTCGCATACTGTTTAGCTCAGATGTCCACGGATGTGTCTGTGCTCATTCTTACGCAGATGGTTCAGCCATTCCGGGAAGCTTCGAGCGCTTGAGTTCTCTGATAGCTGAGATGCGCGATGACATGACAGTGCTCATCGATGGCGGAGATACCATCGAAGGCTCGCCGCTGACAAGTTTTCATGAGCGCACCGGACAATTGGGTCCTTCTCCTTCGAGCCTCGCCATGGCAGCCATTGGCTACGACTACATGGTTCCGGGAAATCACGACTTTAGCTATGGGACAGAAGCCTTTGAGCGCCACCTCAGCTCTTGTAAAGCGCTGCCCTTGTGCTGTAATCTCACGCGTGTATCCTCAGAGCTCACAGCACACCCAAGCGAGATGACAGATAGGGTTGAGCTTCTCGACTATGCGATACAGAGCTATGGTGAGCATTACGTTGCTTGTATCGGAGCAACGACGCATTTTGTTCCTCGCTGGGAGCCACCAGAGCACCTCGCAGGACTCGAGTTTGCCGATGCTTTTGAGGCAGTCCGCTCAACTGTTGAGCACGTGCGCCGTGAACATCATCCCGATGTTGTCATTGTTATCTATCACGGAGGCTTTGAAAACGAGCCTGACAAGACCAGTTTGCCCCTGTCTCAAACGGGAGAAAACCAAGCTTGGCGCATGCTTCATGAGATAGAAGGCATCGATGTTTTGTTAACGGGACACACCCATCTTCCTATCTGTGAGCAGATAACGGGACCAGACGGACGACTCGTAAGCTGCGTACAGCCGGGAGCTCAGGGAACCTACCTTGCCTGTATCGATATTGAGCTTGATACGCGCAAACAGCATGCCCAGCTCATCTCGGTTGATGAAACAACAGCAGCACGCGATTCTCGCATACCTGAGCTCGTACATGAACAAGAGCAGGCGTGCCAAACGTGGCTTGATAAGCCCCTCGGCACCAGTCTTGTCAATCTTGCGATTCATGATGAGTCCTCGGCTCGAGTTAACAAAGCGCCGTTGATTACGTTTTTGAATCTGGTGCAGACAGAGGCAACGGGAGCACAACTCTCTGGTACTGCACTCTTTACGGGAGCCACAGGCTTTGGCGAGACAATCACCATGCGAGACCTCGTCATAAGCTACCCCTTCTCAAATACCCTCGCCCTCAAACGTGTCACAGGAGCCCAGCTCAAGGCTTATCTCGAAAAGTGCGCTGAATACTTTTCTCTCGAAGGCGAGTGCATTGTGGTAGCGCCCGACTATGCCAACCCTCCCAAAGACTTTAACTACGATATGGTCGATGGTATTGACTACACCATTGATGTTTCTTGCCCGTGCAAAAGCCGCATCAAAAACCTCAGCTACGAGGGCAAACCTGTCGCCGATAGTGACTCATTTACCCTCGTAGTAAACAATTATCGAGCAGCCGGAGGCGGCGACTTTCCCATGATCGAAGAAGCTGAGACGCTCTCAGAAAACCTCACCGACATGGTTGAGCTCATCGCAGACTACATTGCCCGCCACTCGCCCATTGACTTTGAGCACACCCACAACATCCATGTTGTGGCGCATGACACACAAGCATGAGCACATGCAAGCACAAATAATACCGAGCAAACACGGGAGACAGGTTCGCCCAAAGAGACAAGTTCGCCCAAAACTGTGTTGAATCCACTCGCCGAAAAGACAAAGGAGTACCCATGAGTGATGTATTTACTACCGTTCTTCTTCTCGCCCTGCCTGCTAGCGGCAAGTCAGAGCTGCGCCACTTGATGGCAAACATTGAGCCTGAACGTCTTGAGCGGGAGTTTCATATTGGTGAGAACCTCCAGCTCGATGACTTTCCCTACGTGCATTTCATGAGGCGCATCGACGAAGAGCTCGAGAGACGCTCGGCTGAGAGGGTATTCTATCCTGCCAATGAACTGCCGTTTTTTGATAGCCGTGACTGGGGCACCCTCATTGAGCTGCTCAACGCAGACTACGATGACCTCATGAGTCGCAATCGAGTCAATCCCTCGTCGATGGCTGAGTGGCTCTTTGACCGTATCGACCGGGCAGCCTTGACCGTGGATATCAAGCCACGTATGGCACTGCTCAAGGAAGATCTGCGCCACTCAATTGCACAGACACTCGAGGCAGAAGCTCGTGAGATTCGCGCTGGCATCGAGTCTCAGTATGCAGAGAGCTATGAGGGAAAGACCCTTGTTATAGAATGTGCCCGCGGCGGTGCTGATGGCTCTGAGATGCCGCTGAGCGATGGTCATGGCTACCAGTTCTCGCTCCCCCACTTTACCCCGCGCATCCTGCGTGATGCTGCTATTTTGTACGTGTGGGTTACACCTGAGGAATCACGTCGGAAGAATGAAGCACGGGCAAACCCCGATGACCCCGGCTCGAACCTGTTCCATGGAGTGCCGCTCGGCGTCATGCTTGGCGACTACGGCACCGACGACATGCCTTATCTGCAAGAAACGAGTGAGCGCGACGGATACATCACCGTAGATACGCATGAGACCACGTACTACCTGCCCATTGGTGTCTTTGATAACCGCGTTGACAAGACGTCATTCTTGCGAGCAGAACCCCACGAGTGGGATGCTCAGCTTGTCGACGAGCTTTGCGGTGCGCTCAGAGAAGCCACAGAGACCATGTGGTCGCATCTCGAGCAGCGATAATCGATAGTGCCGTGTGTTGCGCTATAGCCGCAACAGCCATTGGTCGTGCACCGAGCAGTATCACATTAGAGCGAACAAACAGAGCACAAGCGAGGTCTTTTGGGCTACAGTTATAGCTGAGAGATTCATGGGGTGCTCCGTATGACCCGCAGTAGGTCATCGAGAGCTGTTGGAGGGGTTGTATGGACAGAGAACACAAGCACGAACTGCTCATCCAATCGATTGACTATTTATCACACGAGCGCGATTTCCATGTAGAGAAAAGCACAGACACCAATAGGCTCTGGGAGACCTTCCGAGCGCTGGTCAACACGCGCCCAGCTGAGCCTGCACAAAACGATTTTTTGCAGCTCCAAGATGAGCTGCTCCAAGGCATGATTGCTGAGAAGGGCATAGCAACACTCGAAGACACAAGCGCCTCTCCTCTCAACGAGCGGGTGTCTCTGTGGAGAGGAGACATAACAACTCTCGCTGTTGATGGTATTGTCAATGCAGCTAACAATCAAATGCTCGGCTGTCATGTTCCCGGACACAAATGTATCGACAACGCTATCCACACCTTTGCGGGAGTTCAGCTGCGCCTTGAGTGTGCTGCGTTCATGGCAAAGCAGGGACATCCTGAGCCAACGGGAAGCGCCAAAATAACCAAGGCTTACAACCTGCCTTCTCAATACATTTTGCACACAGTCGGACCAATCACCACTGGCGCCCCAACGCAGGCACAATGTGATGAGCTGGCATCGTGCTACACGAGTTGTCTCGATTTGGCAGAGCAAAAAGGCCTGCGCTCACTGGCGTTTTGCTGTGTATCAACAGGAATGTTTGGTTTTCCCGACCAAAAGGCAGCCGAAATCGCTGTTGCTACTGTTTTGGAATGGCTCTCTGCCCATCCCACCAGTCCCATGCACGTTGTCTTTGATGTCTATCTCTCAACTGACGAGACTATCTACAAGGAGCTTCTCAAGCTCGCATAAGTTTTTGGACGACGCATCGTTTGTCTCGACCGTGTGTGGCGCGAGTTCCACAGGATCGAGCGCAAGCAGTCGCAACGCGTGGGGGCAGCACGTGAAGTACTTACCGAGTGTCTGCCAGTCCATGCGACACCAAGCTCATAAGCTCAGCCGAGAAGGTCGGGGCATCAAAGGCATCGCCTTGCTCACGAACACGTCGGAAGGCCGCAAAAAGAAACGCCCCGCAAACGGCAGACGAAACGAGACCCAGATCAACCCCATCGCGAACCTCACCCTGCTCGCGAGCCCGCTTGAGTTGCTCCTCGACGATTGCCGAGATGCGATCAACACGCATCTCAAGCCTCGAGAGAGCGCCCGTTGTGCCAGCTAGCTCGGTTGCGAGCGCCACGATAACAGCACCACCTTGGCGTACCTCATCTGCAAAGACTCCGCATAGGGCCTCAAGTGTTTCATGAGCAGGTAGATTGAGAGCACCAATTCCTTCAATGCGCTCAAGGAACTCGCCAGCAGCTCGGTCGAAGACCTCCTCGACCAGAGCTGTTCGGTCTCGGAAGTAGTAATAGAGGGCACCCTTGGTCATTCCGCAGGCAGCCGCAACCTCAGCCATTTGGAAATCCACTCCGCGGCGCTCGAGAACAAACTCACGCGCCGCCGCGACAATTCGCTCGCGCGTACGCTCGCTTTTGCGCGTTCTTGTCTCGACATGCTTGGAAATCTTTTTGTGCAGGCTCATGGCTTCCTCCCTCATTCATTATGGCACAGACCTGCCACAGGAGTGTTCCTGTGGCAGGTCTGCTGTAGCCATCCTGCACGCTCAAGGAAGGTCGCGCAGGTCGACTGGGGGGAGTAAGTCACGAACAAGCATCACTCCTGCGCATCGCTCTTATGTATCGCTCATGGCAGTCAACCTTGCAGATTGAGGAGACAGACATTCATGCACATCGCCCATGGCAATCAGCTCCTACAAATCAACCAAGGGGTGCAAGTCGCTCATGGTAATCAGCCTCTTTCGCCACGCCACCAGACAGGTCACGGCAAAGGCACCAACAAAGAAGGCAGCAAGGCGCACCACGTCGCCACCCACCAGTGAGAGGTCGGCTCCCGCCATGGCTTGACGCAGGGCATGAACAATGTAGGTCATGGGCAACCAAGGGCTCAGCTTTTGGAAGATGGTGAACTCAGTCTCAATGGGAAACGTGCCAGCAGCTGTTGTGAGCTGCAGCATGAGCAAGACCACCGCAAGAAACTTGCCCGGAAAGCCCAGTGCAGCCGTAATCATCTGGATAATTGCACAAAACACGAAGCTCGCAAGGATTGTCAGGCCATAGTAGGCAACGGGGTGTGCCACGGCAATACCACACAAAAACTGAATAGTACATGCCAAAAGAATCGCCTGTGCCAGACCTACGATAAGCCAAGGCACCATACCCGACAAACCCACCGTAATGGGATTGACACCAGCAGTGACCAGCCGGTTGTTAAGCGGTTTGAGCAAGAAGGTCATAACCAAAGCACCTACCCACAGACCCAGAGCAATAAAGTAGGGTGCAAAGCCAAATCCGTAGTTGTCAACCGTGGTGTAGTGCTCCTGCTCCAGCACCACCGGCTCGCTCATCATAGCCGAGCGCGCGCCAGAGCCAGTCGTAGCATCCTTGATTTTCTCGACACCTTCAGCCAGACCGTCTGCTAGCTCAAGCGAGCCATCCTGTGCATCTGCAAGGCCGTCAGTAAGCTCAGTCGAACCATCATGAAGCTCACCCAAACCGTCGAACAGCTGGTTGGAGCCATCTAAAGCCGATTGCAACCCGCCCGTCAGAGAATCAGATCCTTTGTAGAGGCTATCGAGACCCGTGTGAAGCGACCCCGCACCGCTCGAGAGCTGACCCAGACCGCCAACAAGCTGCTGAGAGCCAGCCAAACCAGTAGCAAGCCCGTCGGCGAGCTGCCCGATGCCAGTATCGAGCTGCTGCGCTCCTGCCTGAGCAGTACCAAGCTTTGATGTAATAGTTGACGAGCCATCGTAGGCATCCGAGATACCCGAAGAAAGACTATCCGCACCTTCTTTAGCAGACGAGATGCCCTGACCGAGGGTCTGTGCGCCCGCCTGAACTTGACCCACACCTGCGCTGAGACTCGCAGCGCCGTCTTTGGCAGAAGACACAGCCGCAGCCACACCCTGAGCACCATCGGCCACGCCAGCTGCGCCATCGCCCAGCTGAGAAGCTGCGCTGTGGAGTTGTGAGAGACCCGAGGCTACCTCATCTACACCTCCAGAGACCTGGGCAGATCCGGCAGCAAGCTGACCGGCTGAGCTCGCTGCTTGAGACGCCCCGTCGGCAACACCAGAAGCCGCTTGAGACGCCCCTCCTGCAAGCTGCTGAAGCTGACCCATAGTGCTGGCATCAATCACGTAGTTGCCGTCTTCATTAGTAGGAATCGAGCCAAGGATGCCACTCACACCGCTCGCGCAATCGCGCGCGGTACCAGCGCCAGACGCAAGCGTACCCAAGCTGTCTGAAAGCATGGAGAGCCCTCCTGCCACCTGCTGTGCTCCGCTCTGCAAAGTCGAGACATCACCTGACTTTGCCGCAATGGCACCAGCAAGTTGGCTGGCTCCGTCAGAGACCCTCGACGCTCCATCTGCAAGGCTCGAGGCTCCCGCATCAAGCTGACCTAGTCCATCGCTCAGTGAAGAGGCACCTTGCGAAACCTGACCAATACCATCGTTAAGCTGTTTGGATCCTCCCTCGAGCTGACTCAAGCCACCATCAAGTGTGCTGGCACCATCGCGAGCTGCAGAAAGACCAGCCGTAAGCTGGCTGGAGCCTTCTTCGAGCTGGCTCAAGCCACTCGCAAGACTCGATGAGCCTTCCTTGGCAGCGTTTGCTCCGTCTGAGAGCTGGCGTGTTCCATCTGCAAGCTGGTCAGCTCCAGATTTGGCGTCACTCAAACCACTCGCAAGGGTAGACGAGCCATCACGCGCCGTTGAGAGACCATCACTTATCTGAGCAGAGCCATC
Organism: Atopobiaceae bacterium; assembly: GCA_017459605.1. GTDB lineage: Bacteria > Actinomycetota > Coriobacteriia > Coriobacteriales > Atopobiaceae > RGIG4373. Next base: position 17,876 of record JAFUCQ010000110.1, on the reverse strand, counting down.
ACGAGCATCGCCCAGACCGCTCGCCAAATCGCTTGCGCCGTCGCGGGCGGTAGCTATGCCATCGCTTATCTGGGCAGAGCCGTCGTAGGCATCACCAAGACCGTCGGCAAGCTCGCGAGAACCGTCGGCCGCCTCGCCCAGCGAATCGCCCGTCTCAGAGATGGTATCGAATATCTCGATAAAGTAGTTCTCACCGATGGTGTAATTGGTCTCGGCAGTTACTTGGCGCATAACCGAGGCACCCAAAATCGACGAGAGGTAGTTGTTAGCGTCATTGCACACCAAAACCAAGCGTGCCTGCTCGGGATTGTCGTCTTGAGCAGAGGCAACTTTGCGTGAGAAGTCTTCGGGAATCACGATAGTGTTGTAGTAGGTGCCCGTCTCAAGACCCGCCTGAGCCTCCTCAGCAGAGTCGACAAAGTGATACTCAAGCGAGCCCGACTCCTCAAGCGCCTCGACCAGATCGTCTCCCGCATGCACCTCTTTGCCACTCTCACTCATTACGGGGACATCCTCATTGACCACAGCAACGGCAAGCGTGTCGAGACGACCATAGGGGTCGTAGAACGCCATAAGGTAGAGAGCACCATAAATGAGTGGGATGAGAGCAATGCCAAGCATCGCAATCTTCATACCTACGTTGGCACGGGCAGAATGAAAGTCGAGCAGCGAGAAACGCAGTCCACGCAGCGGATTTTCCACGCTAAGCCACCTCCCTTCCGAGGTTCTTGCGCTCCCAAGCAGCACGCTGGGCACGAGCGTCATCGGTTAGGCAATAGGCACTATCAAAGTGAGCAGTTAGGTCATAGTCGTTCACGCCGCAGATAACACAGATGCCATCGTGATGCGCGAGGTCACAGAGACGCTCAATTAAGACCAATGATTGATGCTCAGTGAGATCGCGTTCGATGTCACCCACAACCAAGATTGTCGGTTCGCCCGCCATAGCCAAGGCGATACCGAGCAGGTCAAAATCACGGCGTTCGAGGTCATCAATGGTAGTGGCAGCGCAAGCAGCAAGGCCCCAGCGAGAAAGGTACTCCTCGGTTGCCGCACGACCAGATGGCTTGCCGCAAAGACTCAGCTCAGCCGAGACAACCGTACGCACGTGCAAGAAACGCTCGACATCGTTGACACGCTCGAGGAAACCGAGGCCCACTAACGGACGAACCTTGTCAAGTCCTCGGAGCTGGCGTGCATTAACACCAGCAATGGTGAGGCTCCCTTCAGTGGCAAGCATACGCCCCGCCAGCGTGAGCAGGAGCTCCGTCTTACCGCCCTTGTTCTCAGCGCAGATGGCATGTGCTTGACCGGCTGCCAGCTCGAGGTCGACATCCTGATAAGCCCTTCCTCGCAAACCTCGCATACCGAGACCGTGTGCCTCCACAAGGATCTGGTCGGTGCCAGTGGACTGTTCCTGCATCGCAAAGACCTCCTTGGTCATCCGTCTTTAACCAGTTCGGTATCTTATTCCCATTTTTGAACTGGGTTCAATTTTGGATGCGAAATGCACAGAATCTTGACAACCGCTCAGATCCTTGCCACCGCGTAGAATCTTGCCACCGCCTTGAATCATGCCAACCGCTCGGATTCTTGCCAACCGCCTTGAATCTTGCCAACCGCTCGGATTCTTGCCAACCGCCTCGATTCTTGCCGCCGCGTAGAATCTCGCCGCTGCCTTGATTCTTAACAACCACCTGATTCTTGCCACCGCCTTGAAAAGTGCGGTCACATATCGAGATAACCTCCTGATGAAAAGCGCTAGGACAAGAGCCAAAAACAGGGCATTTTCTGCCTGTCTTTCATGCAAGCGTTCCATCTCAACGATCCTCAAAAGTGCCCTGCGCCATCGTGTCCCCTTTATGCAGCTCCCCTCAGCTGCACCCTACCTCCAAACATCCCCGAGGGCATCATGTCCCCTTCATGCAGCTTTTCTACAAGTCTGCGGCGCATGTGAGCACAGCTCCTAAGCTGGGATTGTTGGGTGTTTTGTTAGATTGCTGTTAGATTTTGTCGAATTTTTGTTGGATTTTGTGAGTTATTTGCGCTGGTAGATAGCTAAATTTGTCCTTGCATGGGAGATGGCGTGGGGCTTATACTGAGTCCCACGCCACCGGCTACCTACGTGCTGGGCGGTGCCTTCTTCTCGATAGGAGGTGATCGCCTATGGAGCTCCTTTTAAGGCTTATTGGGCTTGCAAGCTCAATTGTGAGACTTGCAGCAGCTCTCGTCGATGCTCAAACGCAAAGACGGAAGCTCAGCTCAAGAATGGCTCGAAAGAAGATTCATTCCAAAACACGTAGGCGTGTTCACAGACGCCGTAAAGAGCAAGAGGGCCGCTAGTGCACGAACACTGCGACCCTTAAACTCATAACGGCACCGCCTATCCACCAACGTAGGCTTGCCGATGGCTTTATGATACTACAAACAAGCTCTGCTCGGAACATAATTCAGTAACAAGGTGCAGCGCGATACAATCCCCTGAGACGACACGCAATTCAAACCACGCAAGGCAAGGCGCAGCTGAATCCTAACGAGCGTCAGCCTTGCATGCAATAGCGTGTTAGTAAAATTGATGCGTAAGGCGCAGTAATCTACACTGAGCACAAAGAAAAACCAACGACAAACCGCTTGAGGTAGGTGAGCAATAGTGATTCGAGGTATGCAGATAGATGATTACGAGGAAGTCTACAATCTTTGGCTGTCCTGCAAAGGAATGGGACTCAACAACCTCGATGATTCCAAAGAAGGCATCGCAGCATTTTTGAAGCGAAATCCAACCACCTGTTTTGTTGTTGTCGAGCAAGAAAAAATAATCGGCACGATTATTTCTGGGCACGACGGAAGAAGAGGCTACATTTACCATACCGCAGTGAGTCCTATCCACCGACATAAAGGTATAGGGACACAACTGGTCGAGCACGCACTTGCTGCATTACAAAATGAGGGAATCAACAAGGTGGGAATGCTCGTCTTTAAAAAGAACGTAAATGGGAACACCTTTTGGGAAGCTAAGGGTTTTGATGCAAGAGAAGATGTCCTCTATCGAAACAAGCAGTTGACTGACATCGTCCGTATCGATACATGAACGAATCAAATCACGACAGTTTCTTTGGAAACGCATCAGGTCGTGATGCCTGCTCATTCAATAACACGCCCTTTGAAAAGTGCGGGTTTCATTTATCTGGGCTTTTGCCGAGAAAATCTGTCCGAATCTCGCAAAGGGCATGTTAATGGCGACACACAGGTCGTGCTCACTCGCTGCATTGCGAACAATAACATGCCCTTTGGAAAATGCGGGTTTCATTTATCTGGGCTTTTGCCGAAAAATACTGCCCGAGCGCCGCAAAGGGCATGTTAATGGCGACACACCCATTAAAACCACAAATCAAATCGGGGCTGACCGTGGACAATATTGCGAACGCCACAATCCGTAGTTACTGTGTGCTTGGCCTGCCCCATGTTAAAGTGAAAGGCGAATAAGCGCGGTGTGACTGACGGATAATCGTGGTCAACCACGGTGGAGCAGCGCGCACACATAAAGCCGACCGTCTGGGCAAGCCGTACTCGCACATGCGAGGGGCTTGCCTTTTTGTTTCATCAGCGAGGCAAGCCGTCGAGAGAAAGGAACGTCATGCAGGACCTTCGCGAACTTCTCCAAAACAATGCGTACCCTGGACGCGGTATCGTGGTGGGTAAAGACTGCGCCTACTACTTCATCATGGGACGCAGTACCAACAGCCGCAATCGCATTTTTGTCGAGACAGAAGACGGCATTCGTACGGAGGCACACCAGCCCGAGCTGGTTGAGGACCCCAGCCTGATTATCTACGCACCAGTTCGTAAGCTCGACTCGAGTCTCGTTATCACTAACGGTGATCAAACCGACACCATCGTTGAGATGGGAGATTTCCGCGCTGCCTGCATGACCCGCGAGTTTGAGCCCGATACGCCGAACTTTACCCCGCGAATCTCTGCCATCCTTCACGAGGACGGTTCGTTTGAGCTCTCAATCTTGAAGCATCAGGAGTCTGGTCGTTGCCTGCGTGAGTTCTTCTGCTACGAAGGAGCCGACGAAGGCACTGGCTATTTCCTCTCAACCTATGAGCATGACGGAGATCCCCTCCCCAGCTTTAGTGGAGAGCCCATCGAGGTCAAACTCTGTGAAGCCGAGGAACTCTGGGCAGCGCTCAACGAAGACAACAAGATTTCGCTGTGGTGCTACAACGCAGGAGAAACCCGCATCTTCAACAAACATCTCGGCGACTAAGCAGTTTCTCAGTACAGCGATTAGGAGGATACAATGAACGAACTCGAACTCAAATACGGCATGAACCCCAACCAAAAGCCGTCGCGCATTTACATGGCCGATGGCTCTGACCTGCCCATTCGTGTCATCCAAGGCCGCCCCGGCTTTATCAACTTCCTCGACGCACTCAACTCATGGCAACTCGTGCGCGAGCTTGCCCAAGCCACGGGACTTCCTGCGGCCGCTTCATTTAAACACGTGAGCCCCGCAGGTGCTGCTGTTGGTCTTCCACTCACCGAGCTTGACCGCAAGATGTACTTTGTTGACCAAGACGGTGAGCTCTCCCCTATTGCCTGTGCTTACATCCGCGCCCGTGGAGCAGACCGCATGAGCTCATACGGCGACTGGGCAGCACTGTCCGATGTGTGTGATGCAGACACGGCTCGCTATCTCAAGCCTGAAGTGTCCGACGGCGTCATTGCCCCCGGCTACACCGACGAGGCTCTCGAGATTCTCGCAAGTAAGCGTAAGGGTTCATACAACGTGGTTCAAATCGACCCCAACTACAATCCCGCCGAGCTCGAAACCAAGCAGGTCTTTGGTATCAGTTTTGAGCAGGGCCACAACAACTTTACGATTAACCGCGACCTGTTGAACACCATTGTTACTAAGAACACCGAGCTATCCGATGAGGCCGCCATCGACTTGATGCTCTCCCTCATCACACTCAAATACACCCAGTCCAACTCTGTATGCTACACCAAGGGAGGTCAAGCCATTGGCGTTGGCGCAGGTCAGCAGAGCCGTGTTCACTGCACGCGTCTTGCAGGCAACAAGGCAGACACGTGGTATCTCCGTCAGCATCCACGCGTCCTAGATCTCCCGTTTGTCGAGGGAATTCGCCGAGCAGACCGAGACAACGCAATCGACGTCTATATTTCTGACGAGGCAGACGACGTTTTGGCCGATGGTGCTTGGCAGCGCGTCTTTAGCTCTCGTCCTGAGCCTCTTAGTGCTGACGAGAAACGCAGCTGGATTGCCACACAAACTGGCGTGAGCTTGGGCTCTGATGCCTTTTTCCCCTTTGGCGATAACATCGAGCGCGCGCACAAATCTGGTGTCAGCTACATTGCCGAACCCGGCGGTTCCATTCGTGATGACAACGTGATTGAGACTGCCGACAAGTACAACATGGTGATGTGCTTTACCGGCATGCGCCTGTTCCACCACTAAGCCGACAAACTCGCTTAGCAACGGACGCTCTGTTACCTTTGAGTGGTTGGCCCCCAGTAATGGAGGGAGCATACCCTAAAGTCTCAATGCCCGATGCCATTACTGAGTGGTTGGCCCCCAGTAATGGAGGGAGCATACCCACAGGTATACAGAGTTTTGATTGAGGATGAAAGGTAGATAGTGTCTACCTGCTGTTTTGTTAAACGCTCAGGATAACATGAGCAAACCGTGTATACCTACGGGTATACAGGGTTTGAGACCAAATCGCCCACGCAGAATCAGACGGGAGTTTTGTAGTAGTTGACAAGCACCGCAGTGAAGCCGATGACGCTTGGCAGCTACAACAGAACTCCCGTCCTTGTTCCCGTCCTTGTTCCCGTCCTTGTTCCCGTCCTTGTTCCCGTCCTTGTATGAGTACGCGTATGTATTACTCTGCAGTACTGCTGTTCATTGACTCAGGCATGCCGTATTCAAGCAGCTCAGAGATGGTAACAAAACGATAGCCTTCTGCAGCAAGCTTTGGCAAAGCGGTCCGCAGCGCCTCAACGGTTTGCGTACGGTCGCCGCCACCATCGTGCATGAGGATAACCGAGCCAGAGGTTGCGCTCTCAAGAACCTCAGCGATGCTGTCAGATCCGGGAAGTCGCCAGTCTTGGGTATCCAAGTCCCAGCCAATCTCGGCATCGAGCATATCCCAAACGTTGTCCACCAGAGAATCGTAGAAGTTGCCACCGGGAGCACGCATAATGTGAGCTGGCTCTTCTCCGATGACATCGGTAATTGCCTTGATTCCCTTAGAGATCTCCTCGCGCTGCTCATCAGCACTCATGTAGGTCATGTTGACACCTTGTCCCGAGCCAGCTGCATGGTCCCAACTGTGGGTCAGCACTTCGCAGCCCATCTCGTGAGCACGGCGTACTTGCTCAGGATACTCAGGAATCTGATTGCCAATTGTGAAGAAAGTTGCCTTGGCGTTGTTTGCCTCAAGAATGTCGAGAATGGCATCGGTTGTCTCGGGCCACGGGCCATCGTCAAAGGTCAGCGCAATAACCTTATCGTCGGGCTGTGCGCTATAGATGTGATAACCCTTGTTAACTGCTGGCTCAACAACCTCACTGACGGTCTTGCCCGAGATGGTTCCCGTCTTGACCACCTGTTTGCCGTCTTTACCGTCAGACAGCAGGTGGATTGCTCCCACCCAGTAATTCTCAAAGGTGGCTTCATCGCCTGCTGTTTCTGCAGGGAGCACCTCTTCACTTGTGGTGAACTCTTCGGTGAGGTCGCCACCCGGACCAATCTCGATAACACTATCACGTCGAATCTCGGTATTCTCGTCTGCTGGCTCACCGTTCATTGTCACTGTGCAGAGCTGACCTGAACCCGCCTCAAGAAGCGAGCCATCAACAGCAAGCAGGTTTCCCGGAGCTGTCTGAACCTTGCCCTCTTCGATGAGCTTACTCAAGGTGTCGCCGCGCGTAACGGTAATTTCGCTTCCGTTGATGCTCACGTCAAAGTTCTTGGTGAGCTCGTTAAAGGCAAACCAACCCAAACCACCCAGTAGCGCCAAAAGTGCAATGAAAAATATGATGGGACCTACCGGGCTACGCCTTTTTTGGCGCTTATAGGCAGAATTGCGTGAAGGGTTAGCATCATAGGCCGCAGCACCTCGCTGGGCGTTTCTCTGAGCAGAACGACTCGCGTAGTGAGAAGTAGCAGCATAGCCAGAATTGCCACGACTCAGGTGAGCTGCACTTGCCTGCGTGGTCTGAGCACGACGAGCTGCCTGTTGATAAGCAGCATTGCCTGCCGCAGTACCTGCAGCTGCGCGTGTTGTGCCAGCGTTGGCCTGCGTTGGGCGAGCGCTACGAGTACGAACCTGCGCTTGCTGCCCAGCTTGAGCTCGATGAACCTGCTGGGATTGTCCTGCCTGAGCTCGCGATGTCTGAGTACGTCCCTGTTGGGCACGGACCTGCTGAGCGCGGACTTGCTGAGCACGGGCTCGCTGGGCGCGCTGCGCGTCTGCTTCAGCGTCGTTTACATAAGGATTTTCGTTTGCCATAAAGCATGTCTCCTCTATATAGAAACCTCATAATGGTGAATATACACTTCTTAAAGAGAATACTACAGTATGCCATGCACCATAACGGGATTCACACGTTGTCTGAAACTCCCCCACATAAGCATCATTGTCGCATCATCACTGCCCGCCATAGAGCTCAAATCCCCCACGGCTTAGGGATAAACCCCCTCCAGATGACCGTCGCTAGCTCGCCAGCAACCCTGCAATCCAGCTCGCCAGCTCGCCAACTTACCGTCTCCAGCTCGCCAGCTTACCAGCTCGCCAGCTAACCGTCGCCAGCAATCCAGCACAAAACAAATACCCCTCACTGAGCATAAAGAGCCCTCTTCAGCAATTATGAATGTCTCAGATGTGCCTGAATCCTGCCCAAGAGCATTTCGAGCGCGACAACGTTTTGACCACCAACCGGCACAATAACGTCCGCATAGCGCTTGGAGGGCTCAACAAAAGCTTCATGCATGGGCTTGACGGTCGACAAATCCTGATTAATCACACTGTCAAGGCTTCTGCCTCGCTCTTTCACGTCTCGGACAATGCGCCGCAGAATTCGAACATCGGCATCTGCATCAACAAAGACCTTGATATCCATCAATTCTCGAAGCTCTTCTGGGTGAAAAATCATTATCCCCTCAACAATAATGACGGGCGATGGCTCAATTGTTACAAACTCTTCCGAGCGATCGTAAATTGTGTAGTCATAGATGGGGCACTGAATTGGCTCCCCTCGCTTGAGGCTCGCGATGTCGCGCACGATCATCTCGGTATCATATGAATCAGGATGGTCATAGTTGAGCAGAACGCGCTCCTCGTAGCTCAACTCATGGTGTGCCCGATAATAGCTGTCATGAGTAATGACCGTAACGTCGCTTCCCAACGCCCGTTCAATCTCATGCGTAATGGTTGTCTTGCCGCTTCCTGTACCCCCAGCAATGCCTATCACGATAATGTCAGCCATAGTGTCCCCTCATACGACATCACATCAAGCCCTCATCTATTGTGACTCATAGCAGAACGGAAACACCCCACAGATGCAAACAATCTGTACGAGGTCGATTCGCCCGCACCGATGCCTTGTCCGCGCTTGTCGACTCACCCGCATCGATGCCTTGTCTGCGCCTGTCGATTCACTCGCACCGATGCCTTGCCCGCGCCTTATTGGTACTCGACCGCTTTTCTTAGCTCCGCTCAGCTCCTTAGTCGCGCGCTACGGGTTCTATCTGCACTACACTTAACCCAGCAACAATCTCTGGCGTGCTTCGCACTGCCAGATCACAGACAAGGAGTCAATCATGGCAGACATCAGCACCGACCAAGCGCAATCAATTATTGACAGCGGAATCTCTGAGGCAGAGCAGCTCATTTCTGAGCCCTCAAAGCTCGATGGCATCCTTCAAGAGTTCCAGAGTAGCGTTTCGCAGCTCCCTAGCACAGTTGTTGGTGCCCTCACCCAAATTCCCACTATGGTCGACATGATTAAGAGTTATGTCACCAAGGAGTATGGCGAGGTTTCTCCCAAGGTCATCGCCACCTCTGTAAGCGCTATTCTTTACCTTGTTAAGCGCAAGGATCTTATCCCCGACAACGTACCCATACTTGGTCTTGCAGACGACCTTGCCGTCATAACGCTGGCGCTGAAGCTCAACGAGCCAGAGCTCAAGGCGTTCCGTGAGTGGAAAGACGCTCACGGCACTTCGACCGAGCTCTAAGCAACTCTGAGTAGAAGTTCTGGGCGAGGGTTCTGAGCAAGCCTCCGCAAGAGTTCGCGGCGAGAATTCGGGGCGAGGGTTCTGGGCGAAATCTCGAGGCAAGCCAAGGCGGGAACTCTGGACGACAACTCGGGGCAAGCCTCTGCAAGAGTTCCGAGCAACCCTAAGCGAGAGTTCGAGCCAAACCGTTAGTTGACTGTACACATGTAGTATCTGAGGTGCTGTTATGGCAAGTGTTTCTGTAGCTCTTACGAGCATGCTGTCATTGCTTGTTGTAACAGCACTCGGATACGTTGCTGCGCATCTTGGATATCTCAACGACACGAATCGCGCAGATGTCTCGAATATCATTCTCAACCTCACCCTCCCCTGCACCATCATTGGATCTGCTACCCGACTTGACTCTGAACAGGGCAGCAGCCTTGTGCTCTGGTCAATTCTGCTCGGTGCAGTTCTATACTTTTTGATGTTTGCGCTGGGTTTGGGCATCAATCGAATACTTCGCGTACCCCGTGAATATCAGGGTCGCTACCTTTTTATGGGATGCTTTACCAACATTACTTTTCTGGGCATTCCCATGGTGAGCGAACTCGTTGGAGGGGGAGCTACTTTTCTTGCTGCCATTTTTGTGTCGATTATGACCCTGTTTGTGTACTCCATCAACACCTCAATACTTCGCGCGCAAACACGCGGAGATGACCGAGAGAGACACACTTTAGACGTGGCTGCCGACAAGCCCACCCGAAAAACGCATGGCATGAACATGGCTTCACGCAAGAATCGCCGAGGCGAGCCCGACTTAGACGCGACAACGCTCAGCGACGCACAACACAGCCATCCCTTGGACGCGGCCGCCCTCGCTCGTGAACTCATCAACGTGCCCCTCCTTGCAAGCATCGCCGCAATCATACTGTTCTTTTCTGGTCTACAGCTGCCCACTTTTCTCCAGCAAGCTGCAGATATTGCAGGAGCAGTGACTGCGCCACTCGGCATGATGCTACTCGGACAAGCTCTGTCACGTGTTTCGTTTGGAAGTGTCCTCCGAGAAAAGAGGCTCTATATATTTACGATATTGAGACTCGTCTTGGCTCCGCTTCTGAGCTGGTGGGTTTTGTCGGCTCTGGGACTCGACAGGACCGTGGCCCATATTTTTACCATCATGCTCGCCATGCCCGTGGGGTCAATCGCCCCGATTGTGGCTGCAAGCTGCGGTGTCGACGCCACCATCATTTCCAAAGGAACTATCTTTACCACCGTAGCATCGTTTGTCACCATCCCTCTTATTGTGGCAGTCATGTCGCTTGCTTGATTGGGACAAAGCTCGGCTCTGCAGTTCTCGACCTTCTTGCGGTATTCGTCCTTCTTGCAGTTCTCGTCCTTCTTGCGGTTCTCGACCTTCTTGCGGTTCTCGTCCTTCTTGCGGTTCTCGTCCTTCTTGCGGTATTCGTCCTTCTTGCAGTTCTCGTCCGTCACAATAGCGATGCTCCCATTGGTAACCAAGTCACGTACACAGACATCTCCCCTCTTTATAATGAAGCCAATTAAACACCCAGCCAGCTCTTTCTCTGGCAAAGCTCGGCGCGAGGCTCACGAGTTGGCACAACCCACGTAAGGAGGCACGGACATGGATGGCAGCACACTTGAGTTCGTAAAGGAAGACGGCAGGATTTACGCAAACGGCGATGATGGTTCTCTGCTCTGCGAGGTTAAGTTCACCGAAACTGAGAACGGCGTTGTTAACATCCACCGCACCTACGTGGACAAATCCCTCGGCGGCCAGGGCATTGCAGGCAAGCTGGTGACCATGGCGGTAGAAGACATCGAGGCCAAAGGACTCACCCCCGATGCTACCTGTTCGTATGCAGCAAAATGGCTCGAGAAAAACCGTCCCAACCTCGAGACCACCGCGAGCAAAACCGGTCCGTCCTGCTCGCTCTAAACGTACGCAACACAGCTCCGTCTATCACCGGGTTGGCTTCACCATATCGAGCAACCCATAGGTTCTCTCGATACCGAGAAGCGCGTGCACGTTCGTGACATCGAGCAAGTCCATGGTTTGGTGACACTGGGTAGTTGGTGATAGCAATGATGGGGTTTCCAGCAGTAATCCCCGCACGATGACGATGGCCCCATCGTGAGCTTTTTGCAGATGTTAGTACCACGCAGTAATTCCCGCACGATGACGGGAACCCCGCACCTTGGCGGTAACCCCGCACGGTCTGATGGAACCAAGAAGTCGTGCGATTTCTAAATCATACACTCTTGCCTGATTATTCGGACTTTTATTTTGGGAGTCCGAATAATCGCGTTAAAGTGCATACTTGCTGTTGAGACTTTCATACACTCTTTGCCAGTTATTCGAGAAACCGATTTCGTAAACCCGAATAGTGAGCAAAATGTGTATGGTTCTGCATATCGCTCGACCTACAGGCGCAGTATTGTCGTGCCGCCGTGCAAGGGAGGCTGCCGAGAAACCCAGCCCACCGGCACAGCACCCGCCGCGCGACCGCCCGCAGCCCGCCCGCGTCGCAGCATCCCCCGCCGCCGCCACCGCCAGCCCGCCGCCGCGACCGCCCGCAGCACCGCCCGCCGGCGCGTCCGCCAGCCCTACCTGCCAACACCCAGCAGCGACTTTTGCTCGTAGAGGCGCTTGTCTGCCTCGTCAATCAGGTCTGATACACTCGTAGCGGGCGAGCTCGCAAGCGCATGCCCAATGCTGGCCTCAAGTGCGTAGCTCAAGCCCTGATCTTCTGTCGCTACAGCAAGGTTATGTGCGACCGCCTCGCTAAAGCGCTCAGATACATCGCCGTCATTGCCACGAACAACCGCAACAAATTCATCGCCACCCCAGCGTGCAACAAAGCCGTGGAGCTCTCCTGTACTACGAGCAATCGCGCGTGCTGCAACTTTCAGCGCACGGTCACCTTCGAGATGTCCCATCGTGTCATTGATGCTCTTGAAGCGATTGATGTCGAGCATGAACAGGTGCACTGGATTCTCGTCGCTTGCATCTGCCAAGCACTCGAGCAAATAGCGCTCCGCACGACGACGATTATTGAGCCCCGTCAAAGCATCGTTATATATCTGGTTTTCTTGAATGTTTGCCAACAGGTAGACAAAAGACAAGGTAATCGCCAGTGGCATAACAGGAGTCTGACTCACTACGGCGTCAACAACACCGCCAGCCGTGCAGATTGCAATGAACACTACCTGAGTAAAGTACACGTGTCGGCGGTGCTTGGTCTTTTCGCGAGCAGCAAGAAACAAGCCGTGGCAAATAATCGCAAGTCCGTATATGTTATCGATCAAACCTGTCATGGCTGCACCCGGACCAGCTACAACCTGTCCCTCAGCATCAATTGAAAAAGCATTTCTAGTTCCTATGTTGGCGCAGAAAAACACAACCAAAACCGCCACAGGGACAAACGCAAGAATGAGAAACAACGGTTTGCTCGGCCACGTCATGCCAAAGCGTGTCTCAGCAAAGATGAACCAGAAATAGACCATCAGTGGAATCAGAACGGTACTCAGTATTTTAAATACGCTTCCCCAATAGAATGGAATTGGTACAAATTGTGCCTGCGAACTCACCCAAATCAATTCGCATAGCAAAAAGCCCAAGAAAGTGGAGTTCATATAGCGAAAAGTATGAATTTCGCGCTCACTACCCATGTTGTAATCGAGTTTTGAAAGCACGATAAGCCCTGCAAGAAGGCAGAAAACCGTAACTGTTGCATATACAAAGGCGTACCGAAAATCCATCCCTGTTCCTTTTCGAACGTCTCAGAACCCGTATTTATAACCTTAATGCTACCATAATAAAACCATATTACTCAAGCTATCCCAGAAACAACGGCACAAAATAGACCCCTGTTATCTCCCGATACATGAGTCACTTTGCTATCATTGCCAAACATTGAGAGTTGCGCACAGGGTCTCGTTGCTCAGCTCAAACGAGCATCAGTTTACCATTCCGAGCAATTCAGCACCGCTGAGCGATATATTCTCAATTGCTAGTAGCAAGGTAGCATATTATTGAAAACAGTTAGCCTATCTATGATGCATAAATCTAACAAGTGGGTATCATAGTCAAGGGCTAACCGAGAAGCCCGCCATAACTTACGCATGTGCGTATGTAAAGGAGGCCAGTACCATGAGGAAAAAGTTCGTTCGTCTGTCTCTCAGCGTTTTGGCACTTAGCTTGGCAGTATTCTTAGCAGCTTGCGGAGGAGCCCAACAAAACACCGAGAGTTCGAGTTCAACTTCGACCGCAAACACAAGCACTGAAACCTCTCAAACGAGCACCCCTTCAGGAGACACTGACCACCTTGCCATAGGCATTACCCAAGACATCGACTCGATGGATCCTGCCAAGGCAGAGTCAGCAGCTACACGCGAGCTTCTCTTCAACGTGTACGAGGGCTTGGTCAAACCTGATACCGCAGGTAACCTCAATCCTACGGTTGCTTCTGAGTACGGCATCTCAGATGACGGCAGTGTCTATTCCTTTACGCTGCGCGATGGCGTTAAGTTCCACGATGGCTCAAACGTCACAGCCCAAGACGTCAAGTATTCTATTGAGCGTTATCGCGACTCAACCACCGGAGGATCGCTGGTTTCGGCATTTGCCAAGGTAGACCGCGTAGATATTGTGGATGACACGCATGTCGATGTGGTACTCAAAGAGCCCGACACCGACTTTTTGGCATACTTCACCATTGGCATTACTCCAGCATCTGTGAGTGACCTTGATGCCAACCCCGTTGGTAGTGGCCCTTACAAGTTTGTCTCACGCTCCCCACTTGAAAACGTTGTGCTCGAGAAATTCGACGACTATTGGAATGCCGACGAGGCAGCTCACATTCCAAATGTCACCTTCAAGATTGTCTCTAACACCGACTCAATTGGCCTTGAGCTCGCGGGAGGCTCGCTTGACCTCTATTGGCGCACCCCAGAGGCCCAACTCAGCCAGATTCCCGAAGACCAGTTCAACATTCTTGAGGGCGGCATGAACCTTGTTCAGGCGCTCTACCTCAATAACTCCCACGCCCCCTTTGACGACGTGCGTGTGCGTCAGGCTCTCGCTTACGCCATTGACCCCCAGCAAATCATGGACTTTGTGAGCGGTGGTAAGGGGTCTGAGGTTGGCAGCAGCATGTATCCCGCCTTTAGCAAGTACTTTATGCCCGAGCTCAACGACGTATACAACCAAGACATCGACCGTGCCAAAGAGCTGCTCGCGGAGGCAGGCTATGCCGACGGCTTTAGCTTTACCATTCAGGTATCGAGCGCACACCCCCAGCACGTTGAGACCTCCGAGGTTTTGAAAGAGCAGCTCGCCGCCATTGGTGTGACCGTCAACATTCAAGAGATTGAGTGGAACAGCTGGCTGAGTGACGTCTATTCAGATAGAAACTACGAGGCCACCGTTGTTGGCGTTGATGCCTCTGCACTCAACGCTCCGTCTATGCTTTCACGCTTTGTCTCTGATGCAGGCAACAACTTTGTGAACTTCAACAGCTCCAACTTTGACGAGACATACGCCAAGGCAGTGGCATCGGTTGACGAGACCGAGAAAACCTCGCTCTACAAAGACTGCGAGAAAATCCTTGCCAATGAGGCAGCTAGTGTCTACATCCAAGACCTTCCCAGCTTTGTAGTTCTGAACAATCGCTTTGATGGTTACGAGTTCTATCCCCTCTACGCACAAAACATCGCAAGCATCAAACCCGCTGCATAAACCAGCCTTTGCCTGAGAACTCAGCGACTCTACCATGCGATACTTACTCAAGAAGTTTGGCACGATGCTCATCACCCTCGTGGTGGTGAGCTTGTGCCTGTATTTGAGCTTCCAACTTATCTCGGGAGACCCCGCAACGCGCATGCTGGGCACAAGCGCGACACCTGAGCGCCTAGCCGCCTTGAGACAAGAACTCGGACTCGACCAGCCCGTGTTGCTCCAGTATGTTCGCTGGCTCGGAGCCTTTGTCACCGGAGACTTAGGAACCTCATACGTCTACCACCAGCCCGTCACGGAGCTTCTGTCTTCTAAGATCATCGTGACCTTGTCGCTGGCGCTTCTGTCGTTTGTGTTTATGTGCATCATTGCATTTCCTGTTGGAATCTATACGGCAAAGCATGCGGGTTCTGTTCTCGACCGCATTGTCTTGGTAGTCAACCAAGTCATCATGGCCATCCCACCCTTTTTCTCAGGCATTATCATCAGCTGGGTCTTTGGCATGATTTTGCACCTCTTTGCACCTGGAGGTTATATCTCCTACACCAAGAGCATTCCGCAATTTGTGGGATATCTCGTCTTTCCCGCCATTGCCATTGCGCTGCCACGCGCAGCACAGGCGGCACGTCTCATTCGCGGCTCCATTCTCGAAGAGGCGAGCAAAAACTACACGAGAACCGCCTATAGTCGCGGCAACTCAACCAACGGGGTCTTGTTCAACCACGTGCTCAAACACGCCTTTTTGCCCGTCCTTACCTTCATGGGCATGAGCTTGGGCAATATGCTTGCAGGCTCACTGGTAGTTGAGCGCGTCTTTAACATCCCCGGCATCTCAAACACCCTGCTCACATCCATTGGCAACCGAGACTACCCCGTGGTACTTGCTGCCGTCATGTGGATTGCAAGCATCATCATTATCATTAACTTTTTGGTCGACGTACTCTACCGCGTCATCGATCCAAGAACCGCCGAGGAGTAGACAGGCGATGAAGAAACCAAACGCCATACATCGCTTCATCGAGTCGCTGCCGCGCCCTGAGCTCTTCCGCGCTGGTGCCATCATGACGCTCATCATCGTAGCTCTCGTGGTAGTAGGCTTCTTCTACATGCCATACGAGCCAACCGCCATGAGTACCGACCGTCTCCAAGGCGTCTCGTTTACCCACCTCATGGGCACCGACAAAATGGGTCGAGACATCTTCTCACGCGTCATGTATGGAAGCCGCGTTACCCTACTCGTCGCCTTGGGAACCATGATTATTGGAGCGGGTCTGGGCATTCTCATAGGGGCAATTACCGGCTACTACGGTGGCGTTGTCGACGAGATAGTCATGCGTATCATGGACGCCCTCTTTGCTTTTCCCAATGTGCTGCTTGCTCTCATCTTTGTATCGCTCTTTGGTTCGGGCACCTTTAAAGTCATGTGGGCGCTCGGCATTGCGTTTATCCCCTCGTTTACCCGCGTGGTGAGAAGTGAGTTCATTCGCTGCAAGCACCTCGATTACGTGAAGAATGCCCGCCTTCAGGGTGTACCCGACCTGCGCGTCATCTTTGTGCACATACTGCCCAACACCCGAGGCGTGCTCCTTTCTAACCTGCTCATTGGCTTTAATAACGCCGTGCTGGCAGAGGCAGGCTTGAGCTTTTTGGGAATCGGGTCGCAACCTCCGTTTGCCTCGTTGGGGCAGATGATCTCTGAGGCGCAGGAGGTTTTCTTCAAAGTTCCCAGCTCGGTGTTGGGGCCGGGCCTCGTCATTGTCTTGATGGTTCTTGGGTTTTCCCTCATGGGCGAGGGTATTCGCCCAGCAACGCAGAGTTTGGACTAATCATGACAAACGTTCGCGAGCTCACATCACAAGCACCCACCAATCTACCTGAGCGCAGCTCATCGTCACCACACATCCTTGCAAGCCCCGAAGAGGTTGCTGCCAATGAGATAGTTCTCGAGGTCAAAGATCTCTGCATCGAGTTTCACGACCACAAGCTCCCCGAGCGCGTGGTAGAAAACTTTAACCTTGTGTTGCACAAGGGCGAAATCATGGGCATCGTAGGTGAATCTGGCTCAGGCAAGAGCATGAGCGCTCTTGCTATCGCGGGGCTGCTCAACAGGAAGACCATCTCAAAAAGTGGACAAATCCTCTTTGAAGATAAGGACTTTTTGAACTGTGACCGCAGGTGTTTGCGCAAGTATCAGGGAGACGAAATCTCAATCATCTTCCAAGAGCCCATGACTTCACTCAATCCGCTTCACCGCATTGGACGCCAAGTTGAAGAGTCCCTCAGAATCCACCACCCCCGGCTCTCAAAAGCACGCCGCTATGAGCTTGCCATCTACACCATGCGCGCTGTTGGTTTGCCCGAGCCCGAGAAGGTTTATCGGATGTATCCTCATGAGCTCTCGGGTGGTATGCGTCAGCGCGCTATGATTGCAGCAGCCATGATAGGTGACCCAAAAATCCTCATTGCCGACGAGCCCACAACGGCACTCGACGTAACCATTCAAGCCCAAATCATCGACCTGCTCAAAGAGATTAACGTGAGCCAAGGTACTGCCATTCTCTTTATCAGTCATGACCTGAGCTTGGTGGAGCAGCTCTGCCATCGCGTCATTGTGATGCAGCAGGGAAAAATCATTGAGACAGGTATTACGCACGATGTGTTTACCAACCCCCAAGAAGCCTATACCAAGGCTCTGATTGATGCGATTCCTAAGGTGGAGCTGTGAGCGAACAAGCAGACAACACGGCAACAGGTACATACACGCTCGGCGCAGACATCGGCGAGTCTATACTGGTGTCTCGCCATCTCAACGTCTGCTATCGCGACCGCACCAAGATTTTTGGTCAAAAAAGCACCATGAAGCAGGTCTTG
>JAFUCQ010000109.1 GCA_017459605.1 Atopobiaceae bacterium | reverse complement strand
TGCTCTTGGTCGACCTACGTCCCATGGGCGAGGTTACGGGTCGTGACGCTGAGCTTGCGCTTGAAGAGGTGGGCATCACCGTCAACAAGAATGCCATTCCCAACGAGCCGCGCTCAGCTATGGTAACCAGCGGTATTCGCGTCGGATCTGCAGCAGCGACCACACGCGGCTTTACCGAGCCCGAGTGTGAGCGTGTTGGCGAGCTTATTGGCGAGGTACTTTCCCACATCAACGATGAAGCCGCTTTGCAGGCAGCACGTACAGAGGTATCGGCACTTTTGGCAGCTCACCCTCTCTATCCAGAGCTGTAATGCGTACAAGCAGCTCGTGAAAAGCAGCTCGTGAAAAGCAGCTCATGAAAAGCAGCTCGTAAATCGCTACAATGAGTGCAGCCAGTAAGCGCGCGGCCATGTGCGTGCTGTTGTGAGCACGAGCGAGAGGAGCCTTCATGTCAGCTGCCTATGATGAGAGCAGGGTCAGAGTAATCAATCACCCTATGGTTCAGCACAAGCTGTCTATCCTGCGGGACGAGAAGACCACGACCAAGGATTTCAGGCAGCTGGTTCATGAGCTGGCGCTCTTTGAGGGCTATGAGGCAACGAGTGACCTTGAGCTCAAAGATGTTGAGATAAACACACCCCTTGAAACCTGCACCTGCAAGCAGATTGCCAAGAACATCGTGGTGGTTCCCATCCTACGAGCAGGCCTCGGCATGGCCGATGGTATTCTCGAGCTCATTCCCAATGCGCATGTGGGCCATGTTGGCATGTATCGTGACCCCAAAACCCACGAGCCGAGACAGTATTACTGCAAGCTCCCAAACGATATTGCCGACAGCACCTGTTTGGTGGTCGATCCCATGCTTGCAACGGGCGGATCTGCAACGGCGGCGATTCATTTCTTGCGCGAGGCAGGTGCCAAAGACATCCGCATGCTGTTTTTAGTTTCTGCACCTGAGGGACTCCAGGCTGTTCTTGAGTATGACCCAAAGGTTCAGGTCTACACCTGCGCCGTTGATCGCCAGCTCAATGACAATGCCTACATCCTGCCCGGCTTGGGTGATGCGGGAGACCGTATCTACGGCACAAAATAAAAAAATCGCGGTGCCAGTGTCTGGGCTTATCGTTTGCGCAGGGGTTGCGTGTGGGCTGCTTGCTTCTGCAGCTCCTGTGTACGCACTGTATCGGCGCAACTCAAAAAAGCTCTCGGGGCTTCTTGTGGGAGCGCTGGTGCTGCTGCCGTTTGTGCTGCTGCAAGGAGCCTTGCTGGCAGTTGCTCATTACCTGCCAGATGAGCTTCTCACCTTTGGAGTGGCGTCAATCGTGAGCTATGTGCTTGTTGTGCTGGTGGCGGTGCTGGTTGTGGCTCAGCGCTCATAAGCGTGCCATTGCGCTCATAAGCGCGTTACAGAGCGCTCATGGGCGCATCCCAACAACCTTAGCTGTGGTTAACCGCTCATATGCTCAGCTGCAAAGGTGGGTTGTCTCCCATATTCTCGAGGACTAAAACCTCCCCATCATCAACCGAGAGCACATACTGGCAGTCGAGCGCCGATGCTGTGAGTGAAGTTTTAACGCTGTTCATAAAGTTGAGCATGAGTTCTGTAGGCTGATTACCTTTGAGCCAGATAAATCCCATAGTTGAGTAGAACGGCTTTTCCAGACGCACCAAAGCCAAGGTCGAAGAAAAATAGGTTCTCACCAAGCAAGCTGGCATAACGCTAATGCCCATGCCCTTTTCAACCGCCTTGAGCAGCATGCGGTGGCGCGAATGGTGAAGCGGTGCGTTGGGGAAAAAGCCCTCGTCTTCGCATTTCTCGATAAAGAGTTTGGTGAGATGAGACTTGCTCTCAAGCAAAATAAAGCGTTCATTTCTGAGTGATGCCAAGGCCACTGTCTTTTGGCGTGCCAAGGGGTAGTCGGTTCTGCATACAACCATAACTTCATCGCGCAAAATGGGCATGCTTGAGTATTTTTCGGACAAAATATCGAGACGACCAAACGCAAGATCGAGCTTGTGAATGTCAAGGTTGGTGAGCAAGTCCTGCTGGCTGCGTTCCCTATATTCAATTTGCACGCTGGGATTTTCTACCCAGTAGGTACTAAAGGCATCTGCCAGTCCATACTCTTCTGTCAGAGGAAGCGACCCAACATTGATGGGGTTGGTTTTGCCGCCAATGTAGCTTGCTAAGCGCGAACTCACTTCGTGGTACTCACGCACGGCCTTGCGGGCATAGGTGTAAAACTCCCATCCAGCAGGAGTGAGCTCAACTCCACTTCGCGTTTTCTTGAAAAGATCAACACCAATCTCTCGCTCAAGACGCCCAATCTGCTTAGAAAGAGATGACTGAGAGACAAAGAGTCGATCGGCCGCATCGGTAAACTTACCGGTACTTGCAACAGCAATAAACGCTTCCATCTTCTGAAAATCCATGCTTGCCCCCATGCCTTTATAATTAAGGCCATTGTGCGAGATATAAAGAAATCTCTTTATATCGCCCTCTCGCTCATTGAATAGCTTATATTCGGTGAACGTACAACGCATCATTTTTTGGGTGAACGTTATGACAAAAAGGGAATAACGGTATTTTGCTTCTTGAATTATTCCATTTTGGCACAACCATTTGCCAAAGCTAATACATACAAATCGATATGCGCTTTTCATACTGTGAGGCAGTGTCAGGGTCCTATTAGCTTTCGAAAGGAGCATCAATGGGAAAATTTAAGGTACATCAGGATCTGCGCGGGTTTCTGAAAACCCTCGAGGAAGAGGGTCAGCTCGTTCATATTACCGATGAGGTTCTGCCCGAGCCCGACATTGGGTCTGCAGGTCGTGCTGCCTCTCGTATGACGAATGGCCCTGCAGTGCAGTTTGACAACATCAAGGGTTATGGTCCGGGCTACAGCGTTGTCACCAACGTTCACGGCTCATGGGCAAATCACGCTCTCATGATGGGCATGCCCAAGACCGCTACCACCAAGGAGCAGTTCGAGGAGCTCAACCGTCGTTGGGATCTCTTCCCCGTAGCTCCAAACATCGTGTCTCGTGACGAGGCTCCCTGCAAAGAGAATGTAGTCGAGGGCGACGACGTCAATCTCTTTGATCTTCTCCCGCTGTATCGCATCAATGAGCAGGACGGTGGCTTCTTTATTGGTAAGCCTGCTACCGTTACCGCCGACCCTCGCGATCCGGGCAACTTCAACAAGGTCAACGTTGGTACGTATCGTATTCAGGTTAAGGGCAAGAATCGCATTGGTATGCAGTGTCTCGCGATGCACGACATCGCCGTTCAGCTCCGTGAGGCCGAGAAGAAGAACGAGAAGCTCCCGTTTGCCATCGCACTGGGCAATGCTCCTCTCGTAACCTTCATGGCTTCCACCCCCATTGCGTTCGACCAGAACGAGTATGAGTTTGTTGGCGCTCTTCAGGACGGCGTCCCGGCAGACATCGTTAAGGCCGACACCTCCGAGCATCTGTATGTACCCGCCGGCTCTGAGGTTATCCTCGAGGGCTACATTGATCCTCGTGTTCGTACCTGCGAGGGTCCGTTTGGCGAGTTCCCGGGCTCTTACTCTGGCTGCCGCAGCCAGACCGAGGGTGTTATCACCCACATTACCTATCGCACCAACCCGATTTTCGAGAACATTTATCTGGGCATGCCCTGGACCGAGATCGACTTCCTCATGGCACTCAACACCTCCGTGCCTATCTATAAGCAGCTGCATGACGAGGGCTTCCCCGAGGTTGTCGCTGTCAACGCTATGTACACCCACGGCTTCACCGAGATTATCTCCCTCAAGCCGCGCTATGGTGGCCATGCAACAGGCGCTGCCTTCAAGCTGCTCTCAACGCCGCATGCAATGCCGTACTGCCACAACGTCATTCTTGTGGACGACTTTGTCGATCCGTTCGACCTCAACCAGGTCGTGTGGGCGCTCTCAACCCGTGTCCGCCCAGACAAGGACGTCAAGGTTATCCAGAACTGCGCTGGCATGCCGCTGAACCCCTCAGAAGAGGTACCCGGCATGACCGCCAAGTTGATAATCGACGCTACCACGCCGGTCGATCCCGAGCCGCTGAAGCGCTCCGTTGAGCTGCTGCGCGACCCGGCCAAGACTGCCGAGTACGCCAAGATTATCGCTGACCTGCAGGCTGCTCTTTAAGAGATTACGTCCAAAGAAGGAGGACATACCATGAAGTGCCCGCGTTGCGAGTTCGATCAGATTTCGACCATCGCCAAGTCTCCGCAGGCTGGCGTGTGGGAAGTCTACCAGTGCGACCAGTGCTTCTACAGCTGGCGCTCCACTGAAGACCCCAAGGTTGCCGACGTCTTCAAGCTCACCAAAGAGCAGATTGACAACCTGCAGGTAATTCCGCCAGTTCCGCCACTGGAGGTCTAAGTATCACCACCGTTTAGCGGTCTATCTAGGGCCGCCCAAGTGAAGCTGGGCGGCCCACTATTTTGCTTATTTAAAAACATGTAGTAAATGTGCAGGACGAGGGTGTCTTGCATGAGCCTCAACATACGAGTGGAAGGGGGAGTTATGGCAGAGGCGAAGAAATTTGGGAAGAGGGAGATAGGCTTACTTGCAGGAATAATCGTGTTCTTGATTATTTTCTTTGTGCCTCTTCCCGGGTTCGAGGTTACTAATGGCGTTGGTGTTGCTGAGGGCTTAGGTGCTGGACAAACTGCTGCCACCATGGCAGAAGCTGGTCAGCAGCCTATCGACATGTTTGGTAATCATGCTGGTAAGACCTGCTTGGCTCTGTCGCTTATGACCGTTGTCTTCTGGGCAACTGGTGTGGCACAGAATGGCTTTTCTGCAGGCGTTTATCTTGCTCTTTTGTGCATCCTTCAAGTAGCACCACCGGCAAACATTTTCTATGCTTGGTCCGGCACCACCATGTGGCTGATCATCGGTGCGTACCTCATTGCAAACGCAGTTAAGGTTTCTGGTTTGGGTGAGCGAATTGCATACAACTACATGTCGCGTTTCGTGACTGACTACCGCTCCATTATTCTGGGCATCTTTGTCCTGACCGTTGTCCTTTCAATTCTTATTCCTCACCCCTGGCCAAGGGCATTCCTCATCATGAGCGTTATGAAGGTCATCATCGACAGTTCCGGTATTGGAAAAGAAGATGCAGTTAAAATTGGCTTTGCGGTATTTGTCGCATCAGTGCCTGCATCCCTTATCTTCCTTACCGGCGACGCTACCATCAACCCGCTTGCTACCACGTACTTTGGCGGAGCAACCTTTGTTGACTGGTTGATTTACATGGGACCGCCTTCACTTATCGCAACGGTTCTTACCTTCATCCTCTTCATGGTTCTCTTTAAGCCCTCTCAGGACATCAGCATCAACAAGGAAGAGATTCAGAGCAAGATCGAGGGTCTCGGCAAGATCCAGGGCGTCGAGCTTCGCACCCTTATTTGGCTCGTCATCGCCATCGTCTTGTGGATGACCGACTCCATTCACCACATCGATATTGCATGGATCACCTTTATCATCGGCATGCTCCTTTCGTTCCCCATCATTGGCGACATCCTTGGAGCTCCCGACTGGGGTGCAGTTCCTATGCACGTCCTCGTCTTCCTGACCGCTGCTATGGCTATTGGCCGCATCGGTGGCATCACCGGTATGAACGGCTGGATTGCAAGCGTTATCTTCCCGAGCACTGTTCCTGACAACCTCTTTGTCTTGGCGTTGCTCATGACGGTACTCACGATTGTTATTCACATGCTGCTGGGCTCGGTTATCGCAGTCATGGGCGTTGCAGTGCCCGCTATTCTGGCATTTACGGTTGGTGGCGACGGCGCTCTGCCTGCAGCCAAGGGCTGGACGCTCATTTGCTACATGGCAATTGCAGCGCACTTCATCTTCCCGTTCCAGCATCTCAACATGCTGGTTGGTTCGGCACCAGACACGGGCAACTATACGCAGAAAGAGACCATCAAGCTGGGTGCTCCGCTCACGGTTATCGTTATTCTCATCTGCGTGGTGGTGATGGTTCCGTGGTTCAGCTTGCTCGGGATTCTATAGCCTAGAGTCTCGTGACCAGGGGACAGGTGATTTGTCACATGAGTGAATTATC
Organism: Atopobiaceae bacterium; assembly: GCA_017459605.1. Lineage (GTDB taxonomy): Bacteria > Actinomycetota > Coriobacteriia > Coriobacteriales > Atopobiaceae > RGIG4373. The sequence continues at coordinate 14,583 of JAFUCQ010000109.1, read as the reverse complement.
ACCGAGAGTCTAACCCTTCCGTTGGCGGCGCGGTCCCCCTCGGCTGCGCCGCCGCTTTTATCATCAGGTATAACAGGTAGAAAATGACAGAGGGGTAGAAAATGACAGAGGGGAACTACCTGTTTGCAGAGAGGATAATCATGGACAAAAGACGACTGATAGTAGGCGTGAGCGGAGCTTCAGGGGTACAGCTCGCCCAAGCTACTCTTCGCGAGTTGAGCACACACGATGACATCGAGGTACATCTTGTGGTGAGTTCGGGGGCCAAGCGTACGTGGGAACTCGAGTGCGAAGACTCTTACGACGATTTTCTCGCCCTAGCCGACGTTGTCCATGACGAGAAAAACATGGCGGCCTCAATCTCAAGTGGATCGTTCATGACCGAAGGCATGCTGATTGTTCCCTGTTCGATGAAAACGCTGGCTGCCGTTGCAATTGGTTATGACGACAATCTCATTGTGCGTGCAGCAGATGTGTGTCTCAAAGAGGGGAAAAAGGTTGTGCTGGTTCCGCGCGAGATGCCGCTGGGAAAGACCCACCTCAAAAATATGCTCGCGGTAGCAGATTTAGGCGCAGTTCTCGTTCCTCCCATGTTGACCTTCTACAACGATCCAAAGACTATCGACGACATGGTTCGCCATGTGGTGGGCAAAGCGCTTCGCCAGTTTGGAATCGAGCCCAAGGTATTCCACGCATGGAGTGGCGTGGAGTGACAAGAGTGACAAGGGGACAGGTTATTTGTCACATTTCCCTTTTGGGGGGTGACAAGGGGACAGGTTATATGTCACATTTCCCTTTTGGCGTTTAGGCTGACGACCCGCTTGACAAGGCGGCCCGCGCGAAGTCTCGTCTCTATCTTGTGCAGATAGACAGACACCCCACTTGACAAGGTAATCCAGCGGCCTGTTGCATGCAAACACAACACTCTCGCGGAATTGTTCAGCGCGCCGTGAAATCCCAGCAGTTGCGCATGCTATTATCGCCTCCCACAAATAGGGAGGCGATGTCATGAGAACCGCTCGCAAACAAAGTGCGTCAGAGATTTATCATGTGATGACGCGAGGCACCGGCCGTCAGCGCATATTCGAAGACATAGACGACAGGATGACGTTTATTGAGCTGCTCGAGCGAGCAAAAGATAAAACGGATACAAGCGTTTTTGCGTGGTGCCTTATGGAAAACCACGTTCATCTGTTGGTTCAGTCTCCCATGGAGCGTCTATCCAAGCTCATGGGATACCTTCTCGGTGAATATGCGAGGCAATTCAACCAGAAGACGGGCCGAGTTGGCCACCTCTTTCAAGATCGCTACAAGAGCGAGCCGGTGGAAGACGATACGTACCTGCTCACGGTTATTTGTTACATCCACCAAAATCCCCAGATGGCTGGCATAGCAAAGATGAGCGAGTATCCGTGGTCAAGCTATCATGAGTACACGGGCAAACCGCGCGTGTGCTCAACTGACTTCGCGCTCGAGGTCTTTGGTGGAGTTGAGCAGTTCAAAACCATGCACAGGCAGACTTTAACGGATTCCGTTGGGCTAGAAGCAAACAAACCTCGCAGCGCCACTCGTCCGATGCCTGAGCGCATGGTTCAGGAGCGCGTAGCTAAGGTTTTGGGCTCAACAGACGTATCAACCCTTAAAGAGCTGCCTAAAGGCGAGCGAGATGAACTCTTGCGCAAACTCAAACAAGCAGGACTCTCCATTCGCCAAATTGAACGGCTCACAGGCATTGGGAGAGGCGTCATTGCCCGTATCTAACTGTGTGCTAGCATCTGCACATGTGTCTGCATGTTGACCTGCGGCATGGCGAGAAGATTGTGGCTGACGAGAAGATCATGGCTGGCGAGAAGATTGTGGCTCACGAGAAGACCGCGGCTGACGAGAAGATCATGGCTCACGAGAAGACCGCGGCTGACGAAAGGTGCATATGTTGAGCGGCTTGCGGCCATTGTGGCTCCCAGCTTGCAGCCTACATGACCGACCCAGCTCCTCGTGACAAATAACCTGTCCCCTTGACACATTCCTGACCGACCCAGCTCCTCGTGACAAATAACCTGTCCCCTTGACACATTCCATCTGGGCACATTGGGACCCTCATACGGAATAACTGAGTACAAAAATGGTGGATTATTCCAGCTGGGAATAACAATTTGCTATATGGACAAAGACCGCCCGCCTAAACGTACACAGCAAGATGGTTAAATGTGTTTAATATACGGATGCAATTTGAGATACGTGTATCATACTAGGCAATTAAAATGAGCTGTTGAGCAAACCAGCGCACTTTGGACTCAAGCAACTCGTTATCGTACACAGATGAAGGGGGTCTCGTGAATCCACTTGATAAGCTGTCTGAGGAGATGGATCATCTCGTATCAAGTCTTTCATCACAGCCAGTCGTAGGTGACCTCAATGCTGGTGTTACCCAGTATTCGTTCTTTTTGGCAATAGGCGTCATCCTCTTGCTCATCCTGATTTTTGCTTTCAAAAACGCCCAGCAAAAACAGGGGATTGCTCCCAAGGGTTTCTTTGTCAATGGCATGGAATACCTTGTTGAGTTTGTCCGCGATGACTTGTGCAAGGCGCTTATCGGTGATGAATGGCGTGTCCATTTCCCCTTCATTGCAAGCGTCTTTTTCTTCATTCTCATCAATAACATCGTGGGCGTTATTCCTGGATGCAAACCCGGCACCGGCACCATTGGCGTTACTGCAGCCGTGGCTCTCGTCTCGTTTTGTTACTTCATCTACTGGGGCGTCAAAAAACATGGAGTGTTTGGCTACATCAAGAGCCTCGCTCCCCAAGGCGTTGTCTTTCCTATGAACGCCCTCGTATGGGTCATCGAGGTTTTCTCAACCTTCCTGCGTTTGGTCACCTTGGCAGTTCGTTTGTTCTGCAACCTCTTTGCGGGACACGTTGTCATGGGTACCTTTGCCATCCTGACATCGCTGTTTATGGAACCACTTCTGCAGGCAGTGAGCGCTCAGTCTGCTCTTACTGCAGGAGCCTCGGTTTTCTGGATTATCCTGCTCATCGTGATTTATGCCGTTGAGCTGCTGGTTGCTGCAATTCAGGCATACGTGTTCACCTTGCTGTCGGCGGTCTATGTACAGCTCGCCGTGGCAGACGAACACTAGACAAAGCTGGGCACCTCGCGGAGTTCAACATCCGCTGTGCATACGTTAGGCTCGAACATCGCCCTATGGGACGGGCGATAAGACAAAGGAGGAACCTGTGAATGTAATCGGATATGGAATCGGTGTTTTGGGAGCTGGACTCGGCATTGGTCTTGCTGCGTTTGGTGCTACATCGGCCATGGCTCGTCAACCTGAGGTCCAAGGTCGTCTGTTCACGGTCTTCATCCTCGCCTCGGCATTTGCCGAAGCACTCGCACTTATCGGATTCGTCGTCACGCTCATAGCCTGAGTTTGTCCGGCCGTCATCCGAGGAGGTACGCATGTACTCGAAACGTCCAGCGCGAAAGCTGGTACACATCGTGGCGCTTGCCATTGCCGTGCTTGCAGTGGTACCCGGCGTTGCTCTTGCAGAGGGCGAGTCGGGCGGAATCAACATCTTGATTCCTAAGCTCGCCGAGTTTATCCCAGCTTTAATTGCGTTCATCATCATCTGGGCAGTGCTGGCAAAGCTTGCGTGGCCCATGATTATGGGGATGATGGATTCGCGCGAGAAAAAGATTCAAGACGACATCGATGCGGCGGAGAAAGTCAAGGCAGATATGGTTGCCGAGAAGGCCGCTTTTGATGCACAAATTGCCGACGCCAACCGTCAGGCAGAAGAAATCTTGTCAAATGCCCGCACAGCAGCAGAAGAAGAGCGTGCAGAGATCAAAGCCCAAGCTCAGCGTGAAGCGGCAGAGATTATTGCTAAGGCTCGCGAGGCAGTAGCTGGTGAGCGTCAGGCTGCGATGTCTGAACTCACAGACTCTGTGGCAGATCTTGCTGTTGACATTGCCGGAAAGATTATTGGAGAGAAACTTGATGTTGCAGGTCAGCGCCAGCTGATCGACAAGTGCCTCTCGGAAGTGGGTAGCTTCAATGCCAACTAACAGCGATCAAGAAAAGGTCGAAAGTTATGCCCGTATGCTGCTCGAAGCAGCAGGAGGCACTGCTGGTGCGACCGCCAATCCTGAGCGCCTGAAAGGCGTCATCGATGTGGTGGGCCTTCTTGCCACCATGAGCGATGACGGCAATCTCTCCAAGCTCTCGGAGGTCAAAAGCCTCTACGAAGACTTGGTGAGCGATACAGGAGAGACGGTAGCTGTCGAGGTAACCACAGCAGTTGAGCTCGACGATGAGCTGCGACAGAAGGTCAAAACCAAGCTCGAAGCAGAGCTCAAAAAGCCCGTGGTATTGGTGGAGCGTGTCGACCCAGCCATTATGGGCGGCATCATCATTTCAACGAGAAATGAACGCCGTGATGCCTCGGTGCGCACGCAGCTGCAAAACATGCGTGAGTCCATGGGTCAGACCCGCGGTGGGGGTGATGCGCAATGATCGACAAAATCGACGCTTCATCGATTGCAAGCCTGCTGAAATCACAGGTTAACAGCGTTACTACCACCATCAATACCCAAGAGGTCGCGCGCGTTATAGAGGTGGGAGACGGCATTGCCCGCGTTGGTGGCCTCAAAAGCGCCATGGCAGGCGAGCTGCTTCAGTTTACCAGCTCACTTACTGGCCAAGAGGTATATGGTCTGGCACAAAACCTCGATATGGACGAGGTGGGTGCTGTTCTCTTTGGCGAGGTTGATACCATCAAAGAGGGCGACGAATGCCGTACGACGGGCCGTGTTATGGATATCCCCGTTGGACGGGGCATGTTGGGTCGCGTGGTAAACCCGCTTGGTCAGCCAGTCGACGGACTCGGACCAATCACGACAAACGATTGGCGTCCCATCGAGTTCAAAGCCCCGGGTATTATTTCTCGAACTCCTGTGTGCGAGCCAGTCCAAACCGGACTTCTCGCAATTGATGCGATGGTGCCCATTGGGCGAGGCCAGCGCGAGCTCATCATTGGTGACCGCAAAACGGGCAAGACATCTATTGCCATCGATGCAATCATCAACCAGAAGAGTTCTGATATGATTTGTATCTATGTGGCGATTGGCCAAAAGGCCTCTACCGTTGCTGGTATTAGGCAGATTCTCGAGGAGAACGGCGTACTCGACCGCACGATTATCGTTGCGGCCAATGCCTCTGACTCGGCACCCTTGCAATACATTGCACCTATGGCAGGAGCAGCCATTGGTGAGTACTTCATCTACAACGGCGCAGACGGACGCCCTGCTAGCGCCACAAATCCTGGCGGACACGTTCTGTGCATCTACGACGACCTGTCGAAACAAGCTGTCGCTTATCGCCAGATGTCACTGACGCTGCACCGCCCGCCCGGACGTGAGGCCTATCCTGGCGATATCTTCTACCTGCACTCACGCCTGCTTGAGCGTGCATGCAAGCTCAACGAGGAGATGGGCAGTGGTTCTTTGACCGCTCTTCCCATCATCGAGACGCAGGAAGGCGACATCGCTGCCTACATCCCTACCAACGTCATCTCGATTACTGATGGCCAGATTTATCTGCAGTCAAACTTGTTCTTCCAAGGTCAGCGCCCCGCTGTTGATACCGGGCTTTCGGTGTCGCGTGTAGGCGGCTCTGCTCAGACGGCCGGCATGAAGCAAGTTTCTGGTAACCTGCGCCTTGACCTTGCAAGCTATGCAGAGCTCCAGAGCTTTGCTCAGTTTGGCTCAGACCTCGACAAGGCCACGCAGCAGGCACTCACCCATGGTGCTCGCATGACCGAGCTGCTCAAGCAAAAGCGCTTTAGCTCAATGTCGGTGCCTGACATGGTTTTGTCGCTCTTTGCAGGAAACGAAGGCGTGCTCGATACCCTCGAGGTCGAGGATGTTTTGGCGTTTCGTGATGGGCTTATCGCCTACGTACACAAGAACAACCCGCATCTGTGCAAGCAGATTGGCTATAGCAAGATTTCAGACGATCAAGCAGAGCAGATGCGCAACTGCATCACGAGCTTCCGTGAGGATTTCTTAGCTGCACGTGAGCGTGCCATCAGCGAAGCAAATGCACGCGCAGCCCAATCGAGCGTTGACGTGTTTGATACTGAGGCGAACGAGACGAGCGAATAGGGTTACGGGCGTATATGGCAAACCTTCGTGACATCAAACGGCGTATCGACTCGGTAACGAGTACGAAGCAGATTACGCGCACCATGGAAATGGTGTCGACGGCAAAGATTCGCCGTGCGCTTGAGGCGGCCCAAGCGGCTGCCCCGTACAAAGAGGCCATCACCGAGATGCTGAGCAACGTCGCTTCTGCACGCTCGGGGCTTCAGGTTCCCCTGCTCGAGACACACGACGAGATTCGTCGAGCTGTTCTTATCGTGATTGCCTCAGACAGGGGTCTTGCAGGCGGCTTCAACATGGTTCAGCAGCGCACAGCCGAAGCAAAAATGAACGAGCTCAAAGCGACTGGTGCTGAGGTTGAGATTATTGCCTGCGGGAGAAAGCCGCATGACTACTTTAGGTATCGCGGTATCGAGCCAGTGTTGTCGTTTGTGGGCATATCGAGTGAGCCAACGATGGAAGAGGCAACACAAATTGCCTCGTACGTGACTGATGGCTACAGCAAAGGCACGATTGACCTTGTCATGCTGTACTACAACCACGCGCGCAACCGCGTAGACCAAGATCAGGTGGTCGAGCAGCTCCTACCCATTGGAGACGCTTTTCGCGTGCCGTCAAAGCCGCGAACAAAAGAGGCAATTACCGAGCTCGAAGAGAGTCCGGTAAACCCCAGCGAGAGTGACTTTACCTTTGATCCGTCACCAAATGCGGTGCTGGGATACCTCTTGCCCGCCTACATTCGAACGGTCATCTACCATGCCCTGCTCGACTCGGCAGCTGCAGAACACGGAGCGCGCCGTCGAGCAATGAAATCCGCAACTGATAATGCTACCGAGGTCATCACGACCCTCAACCGCAAGTACAACAGAATCCGACAGGGCTCCATCACCACTGAGCTCAACGAGATTGTGGGCGGCGCAGCCGCATTGGAGGAGATGTAATGGATAACAACAGTGCGAGCGCAGCTGTCAACGAGCAGCCCAAAGCCGACGCCCTCACTATACCGACTGTGGGCAAAGGACGCTCCGTTGAGGGAACCATCGTCCGTATTATCGGCCCGGTGGTTGACGTTAAGTTTGACGACGATGTCCCTGGTATTTACGAGGCTTTGGTAGTCGATGCCGAGACACCCATCGGCCATATCCACAATATTCTTGAGGTTGAAAGCCAGCTGCCCGGAAACGTTGTTCGCGCGGTTGCTATGGCTTCAACCGACGGCATGCAGCGTGGTCTCAAGGTTCGCTCAACCGGTGGTCCTATGACCATGCCGGTAGGCCCTGAGAGTTTGGGTCGCGTATGGAACGTGCTTGGCGAGCCGGTGGATGGTGGCGAGATGCCCGAAGGCATGACACGCTATCCCATTCACCATCCAGCCCCCAAATTTGATGACCTCACCACAACAACCGAGATTTTCGAGACTGGCATCAAGGCGATTGACCTGCTCGAACCCTACGTTCGCGGTGGAAAGACGGGCCTGTTTGGTGGCGCGGGCGTTGGTAAAACGGTTCTAATCCAAGAGCTCATTAACAACCTTGCGCAAGAGCACGGCGGCACCTCGGTTTTTACCGGAGTAGGTGAGCGCACGCGTGAGGGCACCGACCTCTACCTCGAGATGAGCGAGTCGGGCGTTATCGACAAGACCTGTCTTGTCTACGGTCAGATGAACGAGCCGCCCGGAGCGCGTATGCGCGTTGGCTTGGCGGGTCTTACCACCGCTGAGTATTTCCGCGATCAGGGCCAAGACGTGCTGCTGTTTATCGATAACATCTTCCGCTTCTCGCAAGCAGGATCTGAGGTATCGGCCCTTCTTGGTCGTATGCCGTCTGCAGTAGGCTATCAGCCCACGCTTGCAACCGAGATGGGCGATCTTCAAGAGCGCATTACCTCAACGAAGGAAGGCTCCATCACCTCAGTACAGGCTGTCTACGTTCCCGCAGACGACCTCACAGACCCAGCTCCTGCCACTACCTTTGCCCACCTTGATGCGACAACGGTTCTCTCTCGTTCGGTAGCAGACTTGGGTCTGTATCCGGCAATCGACCCGCTTGCAAGCTCGAGTGACGCGCTAGACCCGCAGGTAGTGGGCGAGGAGCACTACCGTGTTGCGGTTCGTGTCCAAGAGATTTTGCAGGAGTACTCTGACCTTCAAGACATTATTGCTATTCTTGGTATGGACGAGCTTTCAGAGGAACAGCGAAAGACCGTTATGCGTGCCCGCAAGATTCAGCAGTTCCTCTCGCAATCCTTCCACGTAGCAGAGAAGTTCACGGGCAATGCAGGCGTTTATATCCCGGTTGAAGACACCGTGCGCTCCTTTGCTGCAATCATTGATGGTGAGGTAGACGATATCCCTGAGCAGGCATTTCGCTATGCTGGCACCATCGATGATGTGCGTGAGCGTGCCAAGAAGATGCAAGAAGAGCTCGGAGACTAGGAGACTCATGGCAGAGCTTCTAACGTGCAAAATAGTTCGTCCCGACAAGCTTGTCTTTGAAGGCAAGGTGGCCTCGGTTGTGCTCGTGACCCATGCAGGAGAGCTGGGGGTGTGGCCACTGCATGCCGCAGAAATTGTGGCGCTTGGCAAAGGCATTATGCGGGTAACCATGCCAGCAAGTGAGGGTGGACAAACCGTACAGTATGCCTGTTCGGGAGGCTATGCCGAGATTGCTAACAACCTTGTCCTTGTGTTGGCAGACAATGCCCTTGCCCTGAGCGATGTCGATCCAGACGAAATAACAGCGCTTCGCCAAGAAGCGAGTGAGCAACTGAATGAATTCGACGACAGCGATAGCCGCAGAGCTTTCTATCGTGATAGAGTAGAATGGTATGACTTACTACTAGCTCACACGTGATTGTAAGAAGGCTCTGAGGGTCTCATGGAAGTATTTCAAATTGAAGGTGGCCATCCCATTACTGGTCAGGTCACGGTAGAGGGAGCAAAAAACTCCGCATTAAAACTCATGGCTGCTACCATCATGGCGCCGGGTGTTACAACCCTGACCAATGTGCCCAACATTTCTGATGTGCACGTTATGGGCAAGGTACTCAAGCGCCTTGGTGCAAGTGTTGTTGTAGTAGATGAGCACACGCTCGAGATTGATACCTCAACGGTTGACCGTTGGGAAACACCCTATGAGTTAGTTGCTAAAATGCGGGCTTCAACAGCGGTTTTAGGACCGCTCATTGCTCGCTTTGGCAGGGCAGTTGTTGCTATGCCGGGTGGCTGCAACATTGGTGCGCGCAAAATTGACATGCACCTGTTGGGACTCCAGTGCCTTGGCGTTCACTTTGAAAACGAACACGGCGACATCAACGCATCAATTCCCAATGGTATGCACGGCGATACGGTAACGCTCGACTTTGCAAGCGTTGGTGCTACAGAAAATCTCATGATGGCTTCGGTTTTTGCCGAGGGTGTTACTACGATTGATAACGCCGCTCGCGAGCCTGAGATTGTTGACTTGGCAAATATGCTCAATGCCATGGGCGCTCGCATCAGTGGTGCCGGATCTCCTCTCATCGAGATTGAGGGTGTGCGCGAGCTTCATCCTGTGAAACATCAGGTGGTGGGAGACCGTATTGAGGCAGGAACCTACGTAGCAGTTGGAGCTCTGTGCGGAGACCCCGTGCGTGTCTCTGGTTTCAATCCGCTGCACTTAGGACTCGTGCTTAAAAAGTATGAGCAAATGGGCATCACCATCGAGCGTCATCACGATGGCTGCACCGTGAGCCGCACTGAGCCCTTGCGCGCTTGCGATATTCAAACCCTGCCATTCCCGGGCTTTCCCACTGATATGCAGGCGCAGACCATGACCTTGCTGGCATTAGCTCAAGGCTCGAGTGTGGTTACCGAGAATGTCTTTGAGAATCGCTTCATTGCAGCGAGCGAACTCAATCGCATGGGGGCAGACATCCGTATTGAGGGACATCACGCGGTTGTGCATGGTGTTGAGCGCTTGCAGGGCACCCAAGTCAAATCACCTGACTTGCGCGGAGGTGCCGCCCTTGTCATGGCAGCTCTTGCCGCCGAGGGTACAACCACCATCTCGGGCATATCTCACATCGACCGCGGCTACGAGCATTTTTGCGAAAAACTCACCTCGCTTGGTGCCAAGATATCCCGCATCGAGATAGACGATGATCCAGATGAAGATTAACGCGTAGTGATGATTACTGCTTAGTGAAGATTACCGCGTAGTGAAGATTACCGCGTAGTGAAGATTACCGCGTAGTGAAGATTACCGCGTAGAATTGTTTCATGTTGTGAGCTTGAGTAGTCCATTACTTTTATAATGGATGCAAGTGGGGTTCTCTCACCGATGTGATCGCCGTTGCGGCACACGTTTGGTGCACAATACATACAATGCGACCTTTTCCGGAAGGGATTTCGATGTCTGTTCATACACGCGATGAAAAGCACGTCCTCTCTATGGCAAATGAGAACTATCTCAAATCAATTTATCGTCTTTCGCTTGCAGGAGACCCGAGTGAGGGTGTGCGCTCTGTTGACATCGCCGACCAGCTCGACGTTTCAAAAGCCAGCGTAAACAAGGCGATTTTGACGCTCAAAGAGGCTGGTTTTGTTGAGCAGACTCCATACGGACGCATCATTTTGACCGAGGGTGGCAAGAGTTATGCTTCACAGGTGTGGCTTGCCTATAGTGTGCTTCATGCCTTTTTGACCAAGCAGCTTGGCGTAAGCCCCGAGATTGCAGACCAAGAAGCCTGCTTTATGGAGCACGCTCTGTCTAATGACACGCTGATGAAGTGGAACTCCTATCTCGACTCCATAGGAACGAGCATCGACGACAATTAGGGGTGTGCCCCATGAGCCGAGAAGAACCCTATCACGAGCACGACGTTGAGCTCAATATAGATGCCAACACGTGGCAGGCTCAGCAGCTTCGTGAATTTCTGCAACCCACCGGCTCCAAAATGCTCGTTGTCGAGCCACCCATCCATGATGTATTGAGTCAGCAACCCGTATCTCATGACATTGCCGATGAACTCTGGAGCATTGATGAAGACGAGACGGTGCGCCATGCTCACCTGATGTTTCACGATGCGGGCGCCGATGTTGCGCTAACCAATACCCGCCATGCAACCCGTCCTCACCTTGAACATGTGTCGGATGCGCTGAGTCCCGCCCGTTTTGCACGCTCAGCGGTACAACAGGCCTTTTCTGCCGGACCACAGTATGTTTTTGGAGCAGTTGGACCAACTGGGCTCGATGTTGCTCTGAAGCGAGCTGCTGCTCAAAGCGCCTACGAAGAGCTTTTTGGCGCTCTGCTCGCCGAGGGTGTTCACGGCATCTATCTTGAGAACATGCAAAGCACCGTTGAGCTGAGCTGTGCGCTCGAGGCTGCCTACCGTCGGGAGAATCGTTCGCTTGTTGTGGGTCTTAAACTCGACGAACAGGGTAGACTTTCCGATGGTCTATCGGTTCTTGATGCTCTTGAACTAGCAGCTGAGCATGGGGCAAACTGCTTGAACGTGGGTGCAATGCACGCAGAGCAGGCGTTGGGCCTCGTGGAGTCTGTGTCGAAGGTGGCACAAGCACGCGGTATGAGTCTTGCGTTGAGTTTAGATGTAGATGATACCGTTGAGCCGGCAGGTCACGAGCAGCTCGAGCAAGTTGTGGCAAACTTAGCTGCTCGGGGGGTCACTCTTATATCCGTGGCAGCAGGTCATAGGCTGACGGCAACAAGTAGGCTCGCCGAGGCTGTTGCAGTTGCTGTGGGGAGCAACGCGTAAAGACGCTGAGCAACAGCTTCGCTATAAAGAACACCCTGTCTTTTATATATAAGACAGGAATAGAGGGGGTTAGTTATGAAGGCAGTTATTCCTGCGGCAGGTATGGGTACACGTTTTTTGCCTGCAACCAAGTGCTCACCAAAAGAGCTCTTGCCTGTGCTTGATAAGCCGGTCATTCAGTATGTTGTCGAAGAAGCGCTCGAGCCTGAGGGCGTTGACGAGGCGGTTATTATTGTCTCGAAAGAAAAGCCCCAAATTGAGCATTACTTCTCGCCAGCCCCTGAGCTTGAGGACTTTTTGCAGAGCAAAGGCAAAGACGAGCTCGCGAAGCGCGTTCAGGAGGCAGGCGCACTTCCCGTGAGCTTTGCCAACCAAGATGAACCGCTCGGCCTGGGTCATGCGGTACTGTGTGCTGCAGATGCGATAGATAACGAGCCCTTCTTTGTCCTGCTCGGCGATTACTTTGTTCCCTCTCGCCAAATGTGCATCGACATGCTCGAGGTTTCTCGTGCGCATAACAACGCATCGGTCATTGCTGTGGCACCTGCGCCAGAAGATCAGGTAAGCCGCTACGGTATTGTGGGCGGAAGCTGTGTGGGCTGCCTTGAGGGCCACGACGCCTCAGGCGAGCAGCCCGGTGCCATTTGGAAAGTCGATACCATGGTTGAGAAGCCCAAGCTCGAAGATGCCCCCTCTCACCTGTATATCGTGGGGCGCTATCTTTTGAGCCCGCGTGTTATGGAGCTGCTCAAAACGCAAACTCCCGGCGCCGGGGGAGAGATTCAGCTCACCGACGCAATGCTTCGTTTGCTCGACGAAGAAGAAATGTACGCACTGGTTGTTGACCCCAAACAGGGCTGTGATACAGGTACTCCTGCAGCATGGGCGGCAACCAATGCACGTATGGCACTCGAACATCCAGACACTAAACTTGCCTTTTACGAGGAGCTTGGTGACGTAGAACTCTAGGAGGGCCACATGATTCGTTTTGGCTCTGATGGTTGGTCTGCTCCGATAGGCGAGGTCTTTAACGAGGGTCGGGTTCGCCGAGTTGCGGATGCAGTTGCAAAACTATGGACAGCATCACATCCAGGCGCTGAGGTTTTGGTGGGCTATGACACCAGACGCCAGGCGCGCGAGATGGCAATATGTGCAGCAGAGACGCTCGCGGCTGCGGGTTTCTCGGTCAAGCTGTCACGTGATGTTTGTCCTATTAGTATGCTCGCGTGGTCTATCGCTGAGCGAGAAGAAGCTTGTGGCGGCATCATGATTACCGCCTCAAATGCACCGGCAGACTATTTGGGAATACGCATTCGGCGCTCCGATGGCTCGAGCTGTCCACAAGATGAGATTCGCATGCTCGAGGCGCTTATCGAGCTCAACCCTCCTGAGGATAAGGGCAGCTACGAAGAGATCGACTTAGTTGGCCCCTATGTTGAGCACATCAAGACCTGTATCCACGTTGATGTGATACGAGATGCCAAACTCAAGGTTGTACACGATCCTATGTATGGAGCCTCGAGAGGCATCGTGGCATCCATTTTGTCTGACATGGGCGTCGAAGTTCACGAGGTACACGGTGAGCTCGATCCAGACTTTGGCGGCATTCATCCACATATACAAGAGCCGTGGGTGGATGATTGTGAGCGTGCGGTGCTCGATTTGGGAGCCTCCGCGGGCCTTATCAACGATGGTGATGCAGACCGAGCAGGTCTTATTGACGAGCATGGAAGCTTTATTAGTCCGCAAATGCTGACGACCTTGGTTATCCAGCACCTTGTCAAGAATCGCGGGCTTACTGGCCGCGTGGTTATCAACTTAGCGGGATCTGCTATGACGCGTCAGTTGGTGCGTGAGCTTGGGTGTGACCTGACGGTGACCCCCATTGGCTTTTCTCGCGCAGGTGTTGAGATGCTTGAGGGCGATGTGTTGCTGAGCAGTGACGGCATGGGTGGTCTGGCTATTCCTCATCATTTTATGGAGCGTGATGGCATCTTAATCGATCTTCTCATGGTTGAAGCCATGGCTATGACTGGTCAGACTCCGGCAGAAATGCTCAATGATTTAGTAGAGCGTTTGGGCTATCGCTCGTATGGAAGCCGCGATGTCCACCTCGATTCAGCTGCTGTGCAATCACTGAGAAATATGCTGCCGGGAATTTGTCCTGCCGAGCTTTCGGGCAAAGTGCCGGTGATGGTCAATCACATGGATGGTTTGCGTCTGCAGTTTGACGATGACTCATGGGTTTTGGTGCGCCCGTCTCGCGCAGAGTCTTTGGTTCGTGTCTATGCAGAGGCAAGCACGCCCGACGACTGCCAAGCTTTGCTCGAGGATGGAGCAGCGATTGCCCGTGGTGAGCTGAGCTAGGCAGCAGTAATCGCAGCCTGTGATATACTAGTACGCCTTAAAACAAGTAAGTATTTAACAGGCGTTATGTACAAACTATGGAGACACAAAATACTTCTTGTAACAAAGTAGGCCAGTGAGTATAGTTATTTCTCGCGCCGGTTGAGGAGTCAAAAATAACGGCTCCAAAAAAACCAGCGCGGCGAACCTTGAAAACTGGATACTGTGATTGAGAAAATCACAAGACAGACCAGCGAAATTTCGAATGGTGAGATGTAAATCTATGCCAAAGTCAATTTCAGCGAATCCGAGATCAGCGG
>JAFUCQ010000108.1 GCA_017459605.1 Atopobiaceae bacterium | reverse complement strand
GTACAATACTTCATGAGGAGCCTCCTTCATCTGCCTGTGGTAATCGACCACCGTTTGCATTGACGTTAACGATTGTCGCCTAACCCACGTACATTCAGAAGGGAGGCTCCGACCGATTAATCATCGGTCATATCTTCTAGAACATAAAGGGTGAGGCGAGTCACAGGCTCCAGCTACGCTTGGAGCCCAAACTTCTACTTTGTGTATGATAATGGTTGAAACGAAAGCACAGCTGCAAGGAGCGCTCATGAACAACACGGTCATAACTGCTGGTAACTTTACGTTTACACCCACCTCCATTGAAGGCGTCACCATCGTTGACGTTCGCTCATTTGGCGATGACCGCGGCTACTTCATGGAGACCTATAAGCGTCCCGACTTTGTTGCTGGCGGAATTGACTGTGAATTTGTGCAAGACAACCAATCCGCATCAACTCGTGGCGTGCTGCGCGGCCTTCACTTTCAAATTGAGCATCCCCAATCAAAGCTTGTTCGCGTTGTCGAAGGCGAGGTCTTTGATGTGGCGGTTGATCTGCGTCCAGACAGCCCCACACTTGGCCAGTGGGAAGGCGTGTTGTTATCTGCCGAAAACCACCGCCAATTCTTTATTCCTCGCGGCTTTGCCCATGGTTTTCTCGTTCTGAGCGAGCGTGCGGTATTCTGCTATAAATGCGACGATGTGTATCACCCCAACGACGAGGGTGGTCTCATGTGGAATGACCCAGCCATCGGGATTGAATGGCCCCTTGAATCGGGAATCGTGCCGCAGCTCTCTGAGAAAGACGGTGAGCATCCCGCGTTTGAAGCATGGCTCGCAGAGCGCGGATTGTCTAATCCTCGATAAGTGCTCCTAGTATTTAGAGCCAAATTCGAGATACTCAACAAGGCTGAGGTCATACAGAGCCTCGCTTGCAGCTTGGGCGGCGGCGCTGGGCGTCTCGCCCTCCTCGAGTTCTTCATCCCAGATGGGATGCCATCCGCCATCATTGTCCTGATAGCCAAAGTAGCTCATCTGGGCAATGTCTTCAGACGCTAACAGGCGAGCCTTTTGGAAGTCGGTCAGCGGAGCACCAATGAGCTCGAGCATGCGTGCTGATAAAACATCCGCGCTGTCATCTGTCTCGAGCAGGCCCGCTTGGTTGCCTGCAATGTCATAGTTTGCCCAAACCGCATAGTCGGAGTGGTGTGTGCGCTGGGTGTGAGGAATGTAGTCTTCATCTTCAAAGTAAACGTCGTTGTAATTTGCAGCGAAGCTCGGTTTGTGGTCTCCAAAGAACACGAGAATTACCTTGCGGTCGAGTTCCATAATCTGCTTTACAAACGCTTCGAGATCTGCGTCAGAGTGATCAACGCTGTCGAGATACTCATTGAGTTCTCCTACCACGCCATCATCTGCCGAGAAACCCTCTGGCACAATCCCAGCACGATAGTCTGCAGGAGCATTGCCCATGTCATAGCCACTGTGGCCTTGCATGGTTACATCGAAAATGAATTGAGGAGAGCTGGTATCTTCGAGCTTTTTCAGAACCTGCTCATAGGTTGCCGCATCACTCACGCCTTGGTGATAACGTGGCGCGTCCTTGGGAAAATCAGCGATACTCCAGAAGCGATTGAAGCCAAACGACTCGTAGGCTTTTGCGCGATTCCAGTTGTCAGCCAAACCGGGATGCATGCCCGTTGTGTCATAACCGAGCTCTTTGAGCTGGGTGACAATACTTCCGCAGCGCGTCAAATCATAGAAGGCATAAGGGTACTTACCGCTACCGACAAATGCCATCGAGACACCCGTAAGAAACTCGAACTCGCTGTTGCAGGTTCCTCCCCCAAGCACAGACACCGCCAGCTGCCCTGAGCGAAGCGGACGGGGGTCTCCACTTGTAAAGAAGCGCGGGCCTTCGTAGTGGAGTTTATCTGCACCAAGATCAGCAAGATTCGAGAAGGCTTCGTTCATGACAACCACGATTGACGGTGCCTCTTCGCTGAATTGGGCTACCGCTTTGCTTCTAGCGTCACTTGCGGCGGCTTGCTTGTCATAGCGTGCAGCCATATCAGCACGGGTGTCACTCGCAAGCTTCTCAGAGTAATTCTCGGGCACACGAATTTTGAGGTCTTGTACGCCTACGAGAAAGCCCGTAAGAAAGCCTTGACCTTTGATGGTGGTAAGCGAATCCCAGTAGTGCATCGCGATTCCCCATGTTCTGAGACTGCAGCCCGAAAAAGTTCCCAGCATGGCTATGACGATTGCCGCCGCCGCAACAAGGCGAGCGATGGCCGACTTGCGGATTTGCGCTTCTTGTTCAGCACGTCTCAGCGGAAGAATTAAGCTCAAGAGCCCGAGTGCACCAACAGCGCACATGACACCTAAGAGCACCTCTTCTTTGTAGTAATAATCGTAGTTGCCCGCCACTGCTGCTGCTGTGCCCAGCGAATAGAGATCACCCGGCCTGATGGTAGTTCCTTTGAAGCGAATGACATACGACTGCGCAATGCCAATAAGAGAAAAAGCCGTGACAGCCACTGCAGGCAGAGAGCCCCGCCTTTGTCCAATGAGGTACAAGACCAGCAAGACAAGTCCAATGACACTCAATTCAAAGATAAAGCCGTTTGGGTTCTCGAGCGGGAGCTTGTCGTTCCATGGCAACTCAAGAGCTAAAAAGCTCAAGCCGCAAGCTCCCGCTAAAAGCACAACATCACGCACGATAGAAATAATGGTAGATTGCGGCCGAGCGATACGCTCAAGCGCAGCTGCCAGAGGACGCCTCAATAGGCTTACAAAAGCGCTTAATGCTGTGATGGCGAGGAGAGCAAAGCCAAGCTCAGGCGTCCCTTGATACAGACCCGCACTCAAACTTACCCCAAAAGCTGCTGAGAGAATGGCAAAGAGCGCAATCCATCCGGCGCTCGAACGCTCAGTGCCTGAGACTATCTGGGGCTTTTTGACGGCAACAACACCCGCGAGTACAAGTAAAATCCCCGCAACGACATAGGCGAGGACGTTAAGTGGAAAAGTGTCATACGTTGTTTGCATGAGCACATTATAGGCAGTTGCCCACTCATTCAAATAAACTGCAAAGTGAAGAGGATATTTCCAACATTGATGGTGTATCTCGAAATCCTCGAACTGAAATGCTAATCATGAGGGCATTTGCACAAAGTGTAGGAAGCACCGCCAGTATGAAAGCAATCCGGACGAGTATTGCTCAGCGAGAAGATGAGGTATCTCGCACCACGTTTAATGAGTATGTTGGGGCGCTGCATCGACTGTACGTCTTTGAAGACCTTGAAGCCTGGAAACCATCCCTCAGGGCTAAAACTCGAGTGTCTGCCACACCTAAAAGACATTTTGTTGACCCCTCTCTCGCCGCAGCTGCACTTGCTGCTACCCCAGATATGCTTTTATCTGACATGCTCACACTTGGGCTTCTGTTTGAATCCCTCTGCGTAAGGGACTTGCGAGTCTATCTCGATGCAATGCGGGGTGAGCTTTATCACTATCGCGATGTAGCAGGTCTTGAAGCTGATATGATTGCTGTAGCACCTGATGGTCGTTGGGGGGCCTTTGAGGTGAAACTTAATCCGAATGCTGTCGATGATGCTGCAGTGTCTCTCAAGAAGCTTGCTGAGAGAGTTGATGCATCGGTTGGCAAGATGGCCTTTCTGGCAATACTTACCTCTGGTGGCTATGCGTATCGGCGCAATGACGGAGTGTACGTGATACCGCTTTCTTGCTTGGCTCCTTGATAAGTGGGTGAAAGGTGGCGCTCAACTCAGCGTATGCACAGTTTTATGAGCTGCAAACCACAAGTAATTCTCACGTAGTTTTTCTACAGCCACTAATGCTGCAATTTGTCTGCCATAACGATGTCTTTTCCATTAATCATTTGTACGGTATAATGTTGTACAAATAATTGATGGGAAGGTATCATGCAGACATCGCTCAAAAAAGACTCGCGCCTCGATTTGCGCATCAGTAGTCATCAAAAGGCGCGCTATGAGGAGGCCGCTGCCTCGGTTGGCAAGAGCCTGAGTCAGTGGTCAGTCAGCGCCTTGGATAGTGCAGCAGATCTATCCTTAGAAGCTGCTCGGCTAACCCGATTATCAGAGGAAACGTTTGAAGCTATCTACGACGCCCTCGAGCAGCCCATGCCAGAGCAAACAGTTCAATTACTCAATCGGGTATCGCCATGGGAGAAGTAGGTTTTTCTCGCCCTACTCCCCTTGTGGACGGCCAAAAGCTCATCATCAATACCAGCTCAGAGATTGTTGACCTATGGGCTAAGCATTATGCTCATAAGGCACGGGCTCAGGGCAGCGCCATTGTGTACGTCTCGCGCCCGATGGCTGAAAATCCATCAGACATGGCAGCTGGTTTCTATACGCTCAGCGCTCACAGTATCGTAAGGGATACACTCCCCGGTGGTTGGTTGAAACGCAATGTCCCACCATCCATACCAGCACTTCTTCTTGGCATGCTCGGAGTAGATGAGTTATATCAAGGGAGGGGTCTTGGCAGCAGTCTCCTGAAAGATGCCATCCAGCGCTCACTTGGAGTGGCTGAGACAGTTGGCGCCAAAGCTTTGTTAGTAGACCCTCTCGACCAACAGGCTCGTGCGTTCTATGTGCATTTTGGATTCTCTCCCATACCCAATACAGCACGACTCTACATTCCACTGAGGCTTCCACAATAGAATTTCTTTCAGCTCAACAATGTTCAGTAGCAATCCTCAGGACTTGATACAATCTGCGTATTCTATATAGGCTAAGCTCTTCTATAAACCGTACTTGTTCTGAGAAAAGCTGGGTATCCATGTCACACCATTACGCCTTGTTCTCCGCACACTACCATCCACACAAAGGTGGTATTGAGAGTTTTACTCAAGGGCTGGCAGACCAACTAGCTTTAGAGGGTGATACTGTCGATGTGGTCACCATGCGCTTATCAGAGTCAGATAAGCTGATGGAAGTGCAGGAAAATGGCGTCACGGTTTGGAGACTGCCGAGTCGACCTTTGATGGGAGGTCGCCTGCCGATACCCCACAGAACTACTGATTACCAGCGGCTTATGAATGAGCTGTTGCAGCGAGGAATCACTCGTGTGCTCGTCAATGCACGTTTTTATCCCCATTCAATTGATGGTTTGCGGTTTGCACAAAAGATAGATGCTCCCGCAGTGCTGCTTGACCATGGATCAGAATATCTAACGCTCGGCAACCCACTGGCAGATGCAGCCATCATTGCTCATGAGCATATCATCACAAAGAGAGGCAAAAAATACAGTCCGACTTATGCTGGGATATCTCAAAAGAGCACCGAGCATCTTCGAAAATTTGGCATTCAAAGCACTCACGTTATAAACAATGCGCTTGATAGCGATGGTTTTAAAAACGGTGCATCGAAGCGCAACTTCAGAGATGAGTTTGGAATCAATGGCAACCAACATCTTGTGGCTTTTACAGGTAGGCTCACTCCCGAAAAGGGCGCTCTCGAACTTGCCGCTGCAGCAAAGCTGCTTGGCGATGATTATGTTTTTGCGTTGGCCGGCGATGGTTTTCTCCGCGCTAAACTTGAAGAACAACAGCTCCCTCATCTGCACCTTCTAGGCATGGTATCCCGAGAGGATTTATCCGCGCTGCTTAGTCAGAGCGATTGCTTTTGTCTCCCGACTCGTTCAGAAGGCTTCTGTACCTCATTACTTGAGAGTTCTGCTTGGGGTCTCCCCGCTGTCATTCCAGATGTGGGCGGAGTGCGCGAGGTACTCGGAGCACCTCCCAAGCTTGGCGTCATTCTTCAAAATCGCAGTGCTCCTACTATTGCTGAAGGCATACAGAGAGCCGTCGAGCAAAGCCAAAACACCGCCCTCAGGCAATCCTTATCTGAGCACGTAGCTATGGCTTGCTCTTGGGCTGCCTCAACCTCATCGCTACGCAAGATTTTTGATAACAACGACAATTGTTAGGGGACGTATCTCGTAGGGTAATTCAATCACTACGAGCTTTCCTGTTGATGATTGCCTGCTACTACGCTTGGATACCTTCTTCTAAACACAAAACCAAGAGCCTTCATAGTTATGTTGAAGCCTGCAATCTTATACAGATAGTAGATTTTACTTACCGCAGGGTCATCATGCGCTCCTATAAGTAACGGCGCTGCATCCTTCATTTGGCTGAAATATCTGTCATTATCTGCATTCAGATGGAGCACCGAGGCTTGACCCATCCACACCACATACGGATATGCCAGATAGGCATTGCACACGTGTTTCTCTTTGTCGCTGAGACCTTTATTATGGATAGACTCAAGACGGCCAAGGATTACTTGCGCCAAATCATCAACAACCTGCTGAGTCAATGGCTTTGATGTTTGGGCATAGTCTGTTCCTTTGCGGTATGCATAAAATGACTCCTCATACCACACGACACTCTGAGCACACTCGATAACTTTTCCAGTCCAGTCGGTATCTTCGTTTCTAAGACCAAGGGGAAACAGTATGTCGTTGTTCTCTACCAGCTCTCGGGATACAACTTTTGTCCAGACTGCTCGAGTTATTAATCCTGACCGTATAATACCCTGCAGCACAGACGCTTTATTATCCTTTTGAATC
>JAFUCQ010000107.1 GCA_017459605.1 Atopobiaceae bacterium | reverse complement strand
ATCGAGGTGTTTTAGGTCTGTCTCGAGATCCGTAGGTACGTCTCGAGCTCCGTAGGTCTGTCTCGAGATCCGTAGGTACGTCTCGAGCTCCGTAGGTCTGTCTCGAGATCCGTAGGTACGTCTCGAGCTCCGTAGGTACGTCTCGCAATCCTCATGTTCGCATCATTTCTGTTTTAAGCTTTGTGGAAAAGCGTACGTCAGAAATCGCTATCCCGCGTTTTGTTAGAAGAAAGCGCAGGAAAGCGTTTTTAAACGTACAGTTTTGGAGAAGCCACAATCGAGATAGTCTCCACCGCCCGCGCAGGAGCCGAAACGCACAGTTAAAAGGAACCCAAACCTTCTAAGCAATGCGCTCAAATACACCTTTCTGCAAAAGGTAGTCCTCCACAGTTCCGCTCCTGAGTGCAAAAAACCTGTTGAGACGAGCGGTGGCTCTCAAACCCTCGTTTGTAGGCAATAATGACCACAACTTATCTTGCCGGAGCTTTGCTAGCAATGGGCTTTTGAGTGCCAAACGAGCATCTGAATAGTCGTAGGTGCTTTCAGTTTCGAGAGCGCTAATAACTTGCAAAACAAGTCGGTCAAAAGCACCTCGTTCGAAAAGATCCTCCTTGCTCACGGTAAGCGCTTTGATCCCTTGAGCCATGAGTTCGCGGTCTCGGTGCTTGTCCTCGAGGATTCCGGCTCGCGCTTGGTGTAGCGCATCGTCAAGCTCTCGCTTGCTTGCCATTTGACCGGGCATGAGTGCATGTTGTGAGGCTGCACGAACCACCGAATCTAAATCCACGTGGTCGAGGCCATCATAGTTGAGTCCCACAGAAGTCCCCCGAAACAATATGTCAGGACGGCGAGCAGAACGAGTTGCTCCATGGCTGGTTGTAATAGGCACGTTGAGGTCGATTGGTCCGAGGTCATATCCAAGCTCATAAATTGGCAGTACAAGCAGGGTGGCAATGACCGCCTCGATAGGAGACCAAGCATTGTCCACAACGCAGTCGAGCGTTTTCTTGGCTTGCTTTATTCCCTTGATACCGCTACACGATTGGATTAACGCCCGCAGCTTATGAACGTTTGTGGCGGGTTCCACAAAATACGTAATATCTCCAGTGCGCGGATTGTTAGGATGCCGAGAAAAGCAACCGCAGAGCTCCATTCCCAAAAGAACATGAACGGCTGGTGACATGAGCGAAGCCATCTCGACAAAAATGAGTTCAGGACTGCTGGCATAAATAGCATCCCCCAGCGAAACAAAAGCCTGAGGGGGAAGACCTGAGCTATAGATGTGGTTGCGCACCCCTTTTATCCGCAGCCGGTGAGACTCATGAGGCACTGCAATGTGGAGAGGATTACTGATCTCGACCTGTGCGAGAGGAGAAAGGTTTGCTTGTATGAGTTGACGAGAAAGCCTTTTTGTTGACCATCTGCCATGCTCCCCTGCGCTTGGAGAGAGTAAATCACAACGAGTCAGGTATGGTGCGTTGCGTGTTTTGGCGTGTCGTACGCAACGTAGGGCACACAACGCGCTCAGGCCACTTAGAGTTATGCAATAGGGCATGAACGTTACCCCCCAGCGTTGTAGTGTTGAAATGGTGTGTGCAGTTCTTACCAGTTGCGCCGTAAAGCCCCTTTCTTCTTCTTCAGACATGGGGAGACATGCGGATATAAGGCGCACAACCGAAAGATATGAGTCTATACTTCCTGATAAGATATGAGATGAGGATAAAGGGGTGAGGTATGGCACGCACCGTAAGCATCGGAGCGCAGGGTTTTGAAGAGCTTCGCACAGAAGGATACTTCTATGTCGATAAGACCCAGTTCATTTCTGATTGGAAAGCATCTGGTGACAAAATCACCCTCATCACCCGTCCTCGTCGCTTTGGAAAGACCTTGCTCTTAGATACCGTGCGCTGTTTCTTCTCAACTGAGTTTGCAGGGAGGGGAGAAGAACTCTTTGGTGGCTTGGATGTGTGGAGCGACCCAGAGATGCACGAGGTCCAAGGAAGCGTCCCTGTCATCTTTATCTCTTTTGCTGCAGTCAAAGAACAAAACTTCAAAGAAACACTGATGCGTATCAAAGAGATACTACGTGTTGAGGTAGCCAGACATCGCTATCTCTTAGAATCTGTACACGTAGAATCGGGTGATAGGAAGGCTCTTGCTGCTATTGATTCTGATATGCAAGAAGCAACAGCTGTAGACTCAATCAATCTTCTCTGCAGAGCGCTGTATGCACATCACGGAGTCAAACCCATCGTTCTTCTCGACGAATACGACACTCCCATGCAAGAAGCGTGGTTGGGAGGCTACTGGGATGAGATGTCAGCGTTCATGAGAAGCTTCATGAACTCTACCTTCAAGACCAACCCCTCACTCGGTCGTGGCCTTATGACAGGCATTACTCGTATATCTAGAGAGTCCATCTTTTCTGACCTCAATAACTTACAGGTAATAGGTGTTACCTCTCAGCTTTATGCCACCTCCTTTGGCTTTACCCAACAAGAAGTCGACGCAGCCCTTACAGAGTTTGGTCTTCAAGACAAGAGAGACAAAGTAAAAGAGTGGTATGACGGCTTTTGCTTTGGGGGAGTAGAAGGCATCTACAATCCATGGTCAATCACGAAGTATTTAGACACCAAAAGGTTTGAACCTCACTGGATGAACACCAGTGGTAATGCTTTAGCTGCAGATGTTATTCGCCATGGGGCAAGCAAAGTGAAAGCAGACTTTGAGGAGCTCATGCGAGGCGGCACAATTGCTAAGACGATTGATGAGCAAATTGTGTTTTCAGAGCTGACACAAAGCTCAGATGCTACTTGGAGTTTGCTGTTAGCCT
>JAFUCQ010000106.1 GCA_017459605.1 Atopobiaceae bacterium | reverse complement strand
GGATATCGATGCACTGTGTTTGCTCTTCCCGGCGTTTGTTCTTATCGATTATGTCCATGATGAATTTGTCACGCTCGAGAACGTGCCCGAGAGCTTTTCGGTATTTGGTTGGATTACCGTGGGCCATCGCTATGCAGCGGATGTATGGGACTATGACTTTGAAAGCGAGATTGGTGCTTATAGCGGTCCTGTTCTTTTGGTGCACGGGACTGCCGATGTCGTTGTGCCATATCAGTATTCCCAACGCGCCGCTCAGGTATATCCTCAGGCAGAGCTTCACCTCTTAGAAGGGGCAAACCACGGATTCAGTGGGCACGACTTTGACACTACGGTCAACTACATGCTGGATTTCTTTGCCTCCAACTAAGAAATCATAGGCACGCTCGACATCGCTTGTGCAAGATGTCCATCCTTATTCGAGAGAGAAAACGATACATCTCATCATGTGCGTCAGAGGGTGCATGCACTAAATTAGTCCCTTAAATAGTTTTGCGTTCTAAAAACTCAGTTTCATGTTCGAAAATCCCCTCCGTGGACGGTTTTTTGGTCTCGAAAAATACGGGGTCTGAAACACACCATCTACGACCTGCACTTTTGAGGGGTGCTCTATGGCGCTGGTGGGCAAAGTTGCCTCAAAAACCGTCCATGGAGGGGAATTTCAGACATGAAACGCTCAATTTACAACGCAAAGTTGTTCATTTGCAGAAAATGAAGGTCAAAAAGTTCTGTCTTTTTAAGCAGCTCTGTCATTTGATAGTCCATTCGGGGTATGAGCAATCGAAAAAGGAGCGAGCGTGAACCTCTTTATTGGTTATTCCAGCGCTTTGGAGTATTGGCGCAACCGTCCAGCATATGACGACATTGCATCACAACCCGTATGCCGAGTTACCTCACTCAGGGGGTGTGCGATAAGTATCAAAGAAGTTAAAATGGCAGCTCCTGAATGGCATGGATTTCCCTATGGCGAAGATATGCCACTTGATATTCTGGTACCGCAGGGCAATAAGCGCCGACGTTCACTGCAGCTTAAACCCCATGTACAAACAGATGCTCTACCCATTGGCTCGTTTTATCACGTTGCTCATGGCGTTTATGTAAGCTCTCCTGAACTCGTTTATCTGCAGATGTCAAAAAGCCTCGAGCTTGAAGAATTGGTGCTCTTGGGTTACGAACTCTGCGGTTTATATTCAAGGTGCTCCGCCACAGATAGCGATACTGCTTCATTTACGCAGCGAATGCTTGTGCTCTCAAGTAAAACGCGCATTTTTAATTACCTGCGACGCTGTGGCCTCAATTCAAAGAGTAAGGCCATGCGGGCTCTTCAGTGGGTAGTTGAAAGATGCGCGTCACCCGCTGAATCTGTTGTTGCCGCTATGTTATGTTTGCCCCAAAATCGAGGCGGCTATGGGTATATGCTTCCATTGGCAAATCAAAAACTATTTGTTGGTCAGCGCTTGAGTTCCTACGTTAAGGGAAACTATTACTATCCAGATTTGTTGTGGGAGCGCGTTCGAAAAGGTAGCAAGATTAAAGTTGGTGTTGAGTACGACAGCCACCAAGAACACGACGAGCCAACACGCGCTGAGGCTACTCGTATTCGAAGAAATGACCTTAAAACGCTGGGCATTCTTGTGACATCTATAAACCGCTCCCAGTTGAGAAATGCCGAGGCGTTTGATTTGGCAGCTCGCCAAATTGGTCGCGATCTTGGCTTGAGGCGTCCCGAAGCTGGGATTTCAGATATGGCTCACAAGGATTTTCTGCTTCGAAAGCTCATGTTGTGTGACCAGAAGGGTCAGTAACCTTGAATATGGGCAAGGAATATTGACAGGGAATAAGGGCAGGGAATATGGGCGGGGAATATTGACAGGGAATACGGGCAAGGAATAAGGCCAAGCTGCATCTTACTCTAGCCACCCAGCTCAAAACTGGTTAGAGCATGCGCTTGCGGTAGAGGTAAATAGCAAGCACGATACACAGTACTACGGTAATGAGCGAAATGATGGTAAAGCCATGCGCTGCCTGCGCTAAGGGCATCCATTCGAGTGCAACATTCATACCGTAGAGTCCCGAGATAACCGTGGGAATCGATAAGATGAGCGTAATTGAGGTTAGTCGTTGCATGACATTATTCAGGCGGCTTTCCATGACCGAGCTTATGAGTTGTCTCGTGCCGTCGATAATGTCGTGGTAGATTTGTGCCATCTCGATTGCCTGCTGGTTTTCCATGATGGCGTCGTCGAGGAGCTCCTGTTCAGCCTCGCTTGGCCGCAGGCGCTCAGTGCGTCCCAAACGCGAGAGCACACCGGCATTTCCGCGAAGTGAGGTTGCAAAGTAGACAAGGGCAGATTCGAGTTCGTGAAGTCCCACCAAGTCCTGTTCGCTGGCAATGCTGTCGATGCGGCTTTCGTATTCAATGCGCTTGCTGTCAACAATGCGAAGTTCTCGCTGGTAGAGCAGGGCACAGCGAAGCATGATTTGATAAACAAAGGTGGTCTGATTTTTGGTAGAAAACCCTCGCACCAAACCTTTGTAAAAGGGCTCGAGAACTGCGGTGTCTTCAGCACAAACGGTCACAATGTTGTGGGGCAAAACAATGATGCCGAGAGGAATGGTGTTGTAGCGAACAATATCGCCCTTGACCTCTTGCGTTGGTACGTCAATTAAGATGAGCGTGTAGCCCTCCTCAGACTCTATGCGAGTCTTTTCTTCAGGGTCACGTGCAGCGATTAGGTCATCTGTGTCAAGTCCACCCAAGGCCTGTGCTACTCGGTTGATTTCAGCGTCAGTTGGCGCGGTGAGGCGTACCCACGTCCACTCAGCAATATCTGTTACGGTTGCGGTTCGTGCACCGTCTGTGCGAAGGAGTTCAATCATGCTTAGTGTGCGCCTTCGCTGGGATGCTCGGCTCGATACTGCTCTACGTCTGCGGCGATGAGGTCCGCGACCGCCTGCGCGTTGGCTTGAAGAGCCTCAACCTCCTCTAGGGTGGCGTGGTCAATGTGAAGCCCCACGGTGACCACCGTTGGCTCCCATAGGCGCGTGCCAATACGGGTAGCGAGGTCGTGAGCAGGGATGTCATCCATGTGACCGGTGGCACAGTATACGCTTACGCTTGCCTCGGCAGGGGTGCCGTCGTTGTGCGGTGGGCGAGGAACGCCAATCGCGGTGGCGCCAACGTGTGATGCGGTGGGTGTGCCCAAGACGATTTGTGTGCCTGCGTCGAGAATGATGCCAACTCCGTCGACCTGATTGCGACCGCTTCCAGCCGAGTGCTCTATTACCTTCATGTCAACCCCTTTCTTGTGGAACACCTGTAACCATAGCAAATAGCCGCCCGTTGCGCCTGTCTCAGTGCTACAATCGTCGGCGCGAAGTGGGCTCGACGGCCGCGGGCTGGCATGTTGCCAGCGTGAGGAAAGTCCGGGCTCCATAGGGCAGAAAGCCTGCTAACGGCAGGGCGGGGTAACCCGACGGAAAGCGCCGCAGAAAAGAAGACTCCCGCTGCCTGAGCTGTCACGCCCCGACTTCGACGTCGGGAAACGGACAGCTCAGGTGAGAGAAAAGCTGAAACGGTGGTGTAAGAGACCACCAGCATCTTGGTAACAGGATGGCTTGGCAAGCCCCTTTCGGAGCAAACGCGAATAGGAGCGCAATGGTGTGGCCCGCACCGCGTTCGGGTAGCGCGCTTGAGGCGTGCGGTGACGTGCGTCCTAGATAAATGGTCGTCCACGACAGAACCCGGCTTATAGGCCCACTTCGCACACTGTTTGGTGCGCTAATGCGCTACCATAGAAGGGCTGCCGCATATTGCGGGAGTCCTGAGAAGAACTGATGCCTGCCTAAGGTAAGACATGCACGTACGATTGGTTGCATATCATGGCGGGTTCTTGCAAGTACGAGTGAGGCAATTGGGGATATATGAGTGATCAACAACATACCACCCAAAACAACAATATCCAGGCTGATGGAGCACAGCACTTTGGTGGTGCGCAGAATCAGCTGAGTCCTGCAGGGCAGCCAGCGGCTACACCTGCGGCAGGGACACAGCCAGCGGCTACGCCTGCGGCAGGAACACAGCCAGCGACTACGCCTGCGGCAGGAACACAGCCAGCGGCTGCACCGCAGAGCCCTGGCTCCAATTACGTAACACCACAGATGGCCCCGCGCAGTGACTCACCGCTCGATGACAGCTTCCGCTTCGAGGCAGTGTCAGGAGCAGGCATGCCCTCGGTTGAGGAGCTTCGCCAGGCGTCGGGTCATCACTACGACCCGTCAGACCCCTTGCGTCACAAAAAGAGCAAAAAGAGGCGCCGTCGTTCAAGTCATCGTCGCAGGCGCAGAGCACGCATCATCAAGCGCGTTCTACTCGCTGTACTCATTGTGCTTGTCATCTGTGGGGCTCTTGCTGCTTTAGTGGGCGTGCGTCTTGTTGGTTCTTCCAAGGTCGTGCGCGAGGACGCCAAAGTTGTCATGAGCCAGCTCGACAGCATGCTCGATGCTGCCAATGATGGCAATGCCGAGGGTCTGCGCGCTGCCTCTGAAGAGATTTCTGAGGCTGCCCACAGAATTGATCGCGAGACCTCAGGGATTGAGTGGACGCTCGGTACCTTTGCTCCTGTCTATGGACAAGACATCCGCAGCGCCAAGACCTTGTCTCGTGTGTTGGTGGACCTTGCAGACAACGCCGTAACACCCATCGGGACGAGCTCAAATGCCCTTAACTTGAGCGACCTCGTACAAAACGGACGCATCAATGTCGATTTGCTCAGCCAGTTTAGCGAGGCGGTCAACACGGCAGCTCCTGTACTTCAGCGCTCAGCTGCCACCATTCAGTCATTGCCAGAGCCTCGCTTGGAGCAGCTCGCCTCAATTCTTAACAAGGTGAAAGAGCCCATCCAAGGCGGAAGCAACGTCATCCAAGCGGTACAGGCATTTTTGCCCTTTGCTCCGTCTATGCTGGGCGCCAATGGACCCAGAAACTACATGGTGCTTGCACAAAACAACTCAGAGCTCAGAGCCACAGGCGGCTATTTTGGCTCAGCGGGCATCTTGACTGTGGATCAAGGCAACATCACCCACGGAAATATTGGTCGCATCATTTGGCAGCCCGAGGGAGGTCTCGGTCTTGAGCTCATAAGCAGCGAAGATGCCATGGGCATGAATCTGCGAACCACCAACATTAACTATACGCCTGAGTTCACTCGTGTAGGCTACCTCATGGCTACGGCGTGGGAGAAATACCAAAACCAGCATATCGACGGCGTAATCGCTACAGATCCCGTCTTTTTGCAGAGTCTCTTGGGGCTTACTGGTGGTGTCATTGCAGCAGATGGCACGGTGGTTGATGGCACCAATGCGGCAGAAGAGCTCCTTCACAGTGTATATTTCCGCTATGCCACCAACGATGAGCAAGATGGCTTCTTTGCCGATGTTGCCTCGCAAGCTCTCGACAATGTCATGGGCAACTTAGGCCAAATCGACAAGGCAGATTTCGCCTCAACTATGGGGCAAGGCATCGAAGATCACCGTCTGCTTATGTGGATGACTGATCCGTCTGAACAAGAACTCATTACATCAGTGGGAGCTTCGGGTGCTTTGGGCGACAATCCTGCTCAGCCAGAGCTTGGCGTCTACATTAACGACGAGACCTGGGCCAAGATGAACTGGTATCTGGCAGCAGACACCACCATAGGGGAGGGCGTTGCCAATCCTGATGGCACCATTAGCTATAACGTGGTTACGACACTGAGCAGCACTGCCACAGAGAGCGAGCTTTATTACGCGACCGGTTATGTCACGGGCAGCAGTCCGCTCAAGCGCGATACCTATGACATGGCAATCATCCCAATGTTGGTACCTCCCGCAGGCGGCACTATCACCGATGTCTACGTTGATGGCTACGGCTCACTTGAGGCCTTTGAACTCTATGGAAGAGAAGCCTATCGCGGTGCCGTTAACCTCGAACCACAAGAGACAGCTACGATTAGTTATCGCCTGACCTGTGCTGCTGGCTCTGAAACACCAACCGTGAGACAAACGCCACTTGGGCAGGTTCGTACCTCTGCCGATGAGACAGAGGTATCGGCATAGTCTGCAGAATAAGTGTGCAAGAGCGGGGCTGTTTATACTTTCAACGAGAATGTAGTAAGTGTGTTAAGATTTTGGATTGCAAAGCTTGCAATAGGTGTTTGGTCGGTGTGCGGCCAACACGTGAGATTGGGGATTAGAACATGACGTTACGTGAGCTCCTGGGAGTGCTGCGCGAGCGCCTGAGCTTGGTGATTGCACTTCCAATTATCTTTGCGCTCATAATGGCTGTGGTTACCGTCTTTATGCCAGACCAGTACACAGCCTCCACCACGATGTATGTGTTGTCAAAGACAGGTGATGGCACTGAGGAGATTCGTCAAACTGACCTCACAGCGTCTCAGATGATTACTAACGATGTCGCGCAGCTTATTAAAAGTTCACGCGTACGCAAAGATGTTGCTGATCGTTTGGGTCTCGATAACTTATCGGGATACACCACGAATGTGACGAGCTCGACTACCACACGTATTCTTACCTTGAGCGTACGTGGGGGCGATCCACAGCGCGCAGCTGATATCGCTAACGAGACCGTACGTGTGACCAGCGATATTTCGCAAGAGGTTATGAACTTGCAGAGTATCAATGCAGTTGACGAGGCAATAGCTCCCACAAGTCCCAGCGGACCACGTCGTCTGCGCTACATTGCGGTGGCTGCAGCTGCTGGCTTGTTCATGGCAGTTGCCATTGCGGTTCTCTTAGAAACGCTGAATGTAAAAGCACGCAACGGCGAGGAAGTCGAGGAGTTGCTCGACGTCCCCGTTGTTGGTCATATCCCCGCTCTGGGTGCTTAAGGAGGTATGAGCAATGCCACTTATCGGAGGCTCTCGGCAAGACTCTGCCCGCACAGAAGTTACCAATGCGGCAAAAACCTTGCTTGCAAACATTCGCTTCATGGATGTTGATAATCCCGTAAAGACTATCGTTATTACGAGCTCAATTCCCAATGAGGGCAAGAGCTTTGTTGCGCAGAATCTCTCTGAGGCAATTGCAACCTCAGGCCGCACGGTGCTACTCATCGAAGAAGACTTGCGCCGTCGTACCCTTGCAAACCAGATTGGTGTTCATGCACGTAACGGCATCTACGGTGTGCTGAGTGGTGCGGTAAGTTTGGGTGAGGCTGTTGTTCCCACACAGATTAAAAACATGTACTTTTTGGATGCAGAGCCCAACATTCCCAACCCCTCCGACTTGTTTAACTCACGCCGCTACAAGAGCCTGCTTGAGCATCTGCGCAAGTCCTACGACTACGTGGTCATAGATACTCCGCCGGTAACGGCATTTGTAGACTCTGCGGTGCTTTCGAGCTTGGTAGACGCAACCTTTTTGGTGGTGCGTGAGAACTTCACGCGTCGCGATTCAATTCGTGCAGCCTATGAGCAGCTCAACAAGGCCGGCGGCAATGTGAGTGGCGTTATCATGAATTACTGCCGCCACCAAAGAAACGAATACTACTACTCGTATTACTACGAGAAGACGGGTAAAGATGGTGGCTCTGCAGCTCCTGTGCAGGTAAACCCTGAGGCTTCGTCACTTACTAACCCTAAGGCACAGCCTGCCATGGCTCAGCAGCAGGCACAAGCCGTTCCTCAGGGGCAGGTCCAAGCACAGGCACCGACGCCCATTTTTGGTAGGCGTCAAAAGCGCTAATGCCCACGAGCAAGCGGCGGGAGATGCATCGAAATGCGTGACATACACTGTCATATTCTTCCGGGTGTCGATGATGGTGCTCGTGATATGGACATGTCGCTCGACATGCTCGAGGCAGCACAGCAAGCAGGGGTTACCAGCATTATTTGCACACCGCATTGCCGTGAGCCCTATTTTGATTACGACGCTATGTGGGATGCCTACGAAGACCTCGTAGCTCATGCGGGTGGTTTTCCGCTGACCATGGGTTTTGAGGTCAACTGGAACAAGCTCATGGACCTTGGATTTGATGAGTGGGCCCCCTACCTGGGACTTCAGTGTGAGAGCTTTGCAGGACCCAACAAGGCAACGTTTTTGCTCGAGCTGTCGAGCTCAGCCTCGTCGTCACAGTATGGTGCTTACAAGCAGACCATCTTTGAGCTCCAAGGCATGGGCTACGATGTCATTGTGGCTCATCCCGAGCGCTATGGTGCCATTCAGCGCCATATTGATTTGGCACAGGGTTTCAAGGATATGGGTTGTAAACTTCAGGCAAGCGCAGACTTCATTGCAGGTGGCCGCTTGGGTAACGAGAAAAAACCTGCTAAAGCCATGTTTAAGGCGGGGCTATACGACTACATTGCATCTGATGCCCACAAACCCGAGCACTACGAGATGCTTGCCAAAGCTTGCCGTAAGTTTATGCCCGGTGGGGGAACAGAGCACCTGTAGGGTTGGCAATGTGTAAATAGGTAGGGAAGACCGTTACGTTTGAAAACTTGAAAGCTTCTTCTCCAGTTGCTGGAGGTGGTGACGTTCTTCTTCAGTCCATGGACCAAAGAGGACTTCCCGTAAGCATTTGCTTGCCACTGGCTCTTGTGTGGGACAGGTAACGGAAAGCAGGCAGTTAGCAGTACGATTGTAGATTGCAAGGTCAGTAAAACAGTCTGCTTGCTCCAGCGCCGCGAGTTTATCTGCAATCTCGTTTACAATCCGTGCATGGTATTGGGGATTCACTGCACGAGCTGTGGTACCTGCGATGCGCATCTGCTCGTAACGAATCTGGCAGCTCACAAGCGATATCTCAGGCTTTACAGCCATAATTGCAAGTGAAACGTCGTAGTTGCGCTGTTTGAGCAGTTGAGCAGTATGTAATGGTACGTCGCTTGTGCGCAGGGTGCCCTCGATAATGAGGTTGTAACCCTGCATGGAAAACGCATCAATGAGTGCTTCTGTGAGCGCACTCGACCAAGCAGCCGTATGGGCTGGAGAATCTATTCCGAATTTCATTTGTATCTCGTCAAAATGAGGGTGTAGCTTATGATATTCGTCACCATTTATAATGATTACGTTTCTGGAGAACTTGTCCTTATACACTAAGTGAATCGTACTCTTACCTGCACCGCTTTGGCCTCCAAGGAGAACGGCTTTGCGCGATTTTACAGGCTTCAGCCATGGATTCTTGAGAATACTTACTATCAGCTCTCTCAGTGCGCTTTGGAACTCTTCCTGTGAATAGCCTTCAAACGAAGTCATCGGTTCACTTTCGCCTTATGGTGTGCAATGATTTCAGTGGCACACTCGAGAAACCCGCGAATCTCGGAGAGTTTTTTGTCCTCGAGCATATCGGAGTCGACTATTGTGGGCTTTAATCTTGACAGTCTATTTAGCAATGACTCGAAAACATCGTTTGCGCTCCCGCCAATACCGCCAGCGAGCTTAATAGAGATCAGATCTCCAATGAGATTAGCGGCTTGTTCGTTTAGAATCTCCTGTTGCAGCGTGTAGTGATACATCTCGTCCATACTCATGGTGGGCTTGGAGGGTAGAGTGATATCTTCGTGTGTGCGCTCGTATTCCTTGGAATCGAGCGAGATATGTTCGTACAAGTAGCGCTCGGCGCTGGCGCGCTGGCGATTGGGGATGCTCTTGCCATCATTCTCCAAGCATTCGTGCATGAACTGAGGAATGCGTGCCGCACGGATGAGGTTAGCGTTTGCCTTGCTTGGTGTTGCTCCCTGCTCGTAGCGCACCATGCTTGCAGGACCAATGCCCAACAGCAGCGCGAACGACTTTTGGGATAGTCCATATTGGCTGCGAATCTCCTTGATTTCCTTAGCAGTTACTGGCTTGTTCATCATACTCCCATCAAACCATTGCAATACATAGAGATAATAGTATTATATTACATAATAACACTAAAATGATTGTAATAATAGTCAGGTTCTGCATACGCACAATCAATCAATCATGCTACTGCGAGGCCACTTTGAGCAAGCAGAGTTTTCAGATGCAACAAAACTGGCTGATGGCATGAATTATTGTCTGAAACATCGTCCAAAGTTGAGGAATGCCACATTGCACAGCAGAGGAACTAGTATGATTGCCATAAGGAATCAACGGTAAACAAATACCAACTGAGAAACTCAAGAAACGAGCAGTTCATGCGTAGGGAAAAAACGTTAACTATCTCTGTTGCGGCGTACAATATGGAGAATTACTTACGCAAGGCACTCGATTCTTTATGCGATTCAGATGTCCTGTCCCACATTGAAGTGTTTGTAATCGACGATGGGAGTACGGATGAAACGTATTCCATAGCTCAAGAATACGCTGCTGCATATCCGGATACTTTTTTTGCCATACATAAAGAGAACGAGGGCTATGGATCAACTGTCAACTGGAGCCTTAAACACGCAACTGGAAAGTACTTCAAAATACTTGATGCGGATGGCTGGTTTGTTCAAGAAGGTCTGAAGAAACTCGTGCGTTTTCTTGAGATTACGAGCGCCGACATTGTTGTCACTCCATACTGGGAGGGACCTCGGGCAGGAAAGATGCAGATAAAGAACAAACGTCCTGTAAATGAAGGCATTCAATCTGTAGACTGTCTCAAAAACGCAACTTCTTTGATAATGTATGAGCTTGCAATTAAGACATCAATTCTTCGTCAAAACAAGATCTTACTCCCTCATAGAAGACTTTATACAGACGCATATATGTGCGTCATGCCCCTGAAAAGTGCAAGAACGGTGCAGTTTTTACCAGATCCAGTTTACTGTCTCTGGTACGGAAGATTTGGTCAGAGCATGTCACCTACATCATTGATAAATCACGTAGATGACTTACTTCAAAATCATAATGAATTGATAGAGTTCTGTAATCAAGAACAGGGTAGTGCCAACTACCAAACAATGGTGCATCAAGTGAGTGCCTTATATAACTTTATTATCTCAGTTGCATTAAAGCATTTTCCCGTGTCTCAAAATACACGTGACTTTATCATCCAACAAGAGCAAAAAGCCAGAGCCTCTAATCATGATATTTACAGGGATGCTATAAGCCATAAATCAAAAACTGCACTATATTTACGGCTGATGAGAATGACAGGCTACCGCAGCTACTGGCTTATGAGAATCATGCGTTTTGCAAGAACATAGCCTGTGGTGCTCGGTATCGCTCCTACTTATCAGTGATGGCCCCCAAGGCCTTTGCACGATTCAGCTCCTTGACTGAGTGGATGATAGTATCGAGAGCCGGGCCCCCATCCGGTTCGGCCTCTTCGGCGAGAGACTCGAGCTTGCATGCGACATTGGCAAGCACGGCATCCTCCGCAGGCTTTATCCAGGAAGGGTCGCTATCGATGCTCGCAAGGAATCGCCTAAATTCCTCTTGCACCAATAGCCATAAGCTGCAGCGAAGGCGTGTCCTTAAAGGCTTTATAGGGCAGGATCCAACGTGAGCATGGTAGCGGTTTTCCTTGCGAATCAAAAAGAATCAGGGACACCCGGTGTGCGGATATGGCCTTTGGGTGTTTCTTGTACGACTTGAAGAGCGTCTCGAGCATGCGAGCATCGTAAATCATGCCATGCCTTCACATCGCGTGTTCCTATCGTGTTAATACAGGGCTGTCTTTTAGTATATTCCATGCACAAGAATGCAATGCAGCATGACAGCCAGGACTGCGCTCCCGTTAGTTTTCCCTTATATAGCGGCTAAACTCGATTGTTAGAATCTACAAGGTGTATACTTTATCTCATTGTGCCGATTAAAGGAAAGTGGTCGTGCTTTGAGCTCATCCCCCGAAAATGCCCCGAAGGTCTCCGTTGTCGTGCCCGTCTACGGCGTCGAGGCCTACATCGGCGAGTGCATCGAGAGCCTGAAAGGCCAGACATTCGCCGACCTCGAGTTCATCTTCGTGGACGACTGCACACCCGACGCATCCATGGACGCGGTCGAGG
>JAFUCQ010000105.1 GCA_017459605.1 Atopobiaceae bacterium | reverse complement strand
GTTTTTGCACACTTTGTCTTTGGTTCCATCACCGTGGACGTTCTTCGACCGCAAATTGATGAAGGGGGTGAGGTTGTTCGCGACAAGAAGGGACGACCAGTTGCAAACAAAGAACTCAACGACACTGAGAACATACCGCTGACCGAGAGTGTCGACGATTACATGGCTCGAGAGGTGCTGCCCCACGTACCTGACGCCTGGATAGAGCCGCGCAAGCAAAAGAAGGGCCAGCTGCTGGAACTGCGCGATGGCGGCACCGTTGGCTACGAAATTCCCTTTACGCGACACTTCTACGAGTACACGCCCCTTCGCCCGAGCGCAGATATCCTAGCCGAGATTCGAGAGCTCGAAGCGAGCATTGCTCAGAAGATATCAAAATCGATAACCTCGGAAGATAGAGAGCTCGCGCGTTTCTTTGGTGACCGGGAAAGCCTGTTCTCATATCGCCGAAAGGATATTCGGGAGACTGTTATGACCCCAGAATCCGCTCATGCTCTCTGGGTATCACCATCGAATGCGAACGTCATTGAAGATGATAACCTCCAAGGGGGCTTTGCCGCTTACGGCGAAACAAACCAATTGGGGGCGTTTTCTTTCTATGATTCGATGAAGCCCCCCGCTTTATATTCCGAGCAGGTGGATCAGCTCATCAGTCACGGACTTACGGTAGATGCTTATAATCGCGATTGGGTTGCCGCGCATCTGGCAGAACTGAATTATTACCGCTTGCGGGGTTATTGGCTCACCCTCGAGCGAGATGGGCGCTTCAAACCAGGCACCTCGATGCAGGACATCCTCGATATTGCTGGTCTTGATGCTGCTTTGCGACAGTGGATAATGAATCAAGTGGAGATTATTGAGATTCGCCTGCGCTCGCAATTTGCATATTTTCTTGCGAATGAGTACGGTCCCTTGGCACTAGAGACTGCAGATCCGTTCAAAAGTGAGAACAAATACAACGGTATGCGCTATGAGCTGGATAAAGCGGTAGCGAGTGCGAAGAAGGCGCGCAAACCGTTTGTCACTCACAACCTCGAGAAATATGGGGTTCTTCCCGTTTGGGCGGCGGTTGAGCTTATGACGTTCGGTGTTCTCTCACGTGCGTATGGGAATATTAAAAACAAGGGGATTTCAAAAGCTATTGCTAACGAGTATGGAACCAATCCCCCGTATCTGAAAAGCTGGATTGAGCACCTCAGCTACATTCGCAATATGTGTGCACATTTTGATAGGCTCTACAATCGTTCGATGACAAAGCGACCACGCCTCTATGGTGATATGGTCGAGTACGCAAGCGACAAGCAATTTCCCACGTTTGTTGTGCTTGCCCGCCTTTGTTCGTACGCCTGGCCTAAGCACTGGGCTGAGCAATTATCATCGCTCAGGTCGATTATCGAGCGATATCACGATGTCGACCTTTCCCCCATGTGTTTCCCAGAGAATTGGCATGAGGTGCTTGTATCTCTCAGCGAATGTGGTGGCAGGTGTGGTTAGTATGAGAAGCACAAATCCTGTGTGCACAGCATTGTATTTTTGCAACATTGTGTTTTCTGCCTTGTGTAGTGGAGCAGCTGAGGCTAATATGTTATCTAACAGTCCCCAGGGCGCCTATCCCGTATGCGGTGAAGCGGACCAGCCTGGGGCATTTTCTTTTTTGGATTGGGCGAGCTAACCATGGAACGCTACGAAGCATACAAAGATTCGGGCGTCGAGTGGATTGGTGAAATTCCCGCGGGATGGGAAGTAAGACGTATAAAAGAGTTTTGTGTTCTGTGCACAGGTCATACTCCGCCAACGTCGGTAACTGAATACTTTGACGGTGATGTTAACTGGTATACGCCAGGTGATATTTCAGATAATCGCTTAGAAGCTTCCCGGAGAAAGGTTTCTCAACTAGCTATTGATGATCGTCAAGTGCCTATTTACCCCGCTGGTTCAGTTTTACTGGTTGCTATTGGCGACACTGGGCGAGTGGGTTTGAGCCTTCTTGAATGTAGTAGCAATCAGCAAATAACCGCGCTAATTCCGCGCAAATGCTATTCGAATTGGCTTTTTTACGCAATGCAAGCAGAGAGAGCGCGCCTTAACAATCTCGCCCTATCGACGATGATTCCAATTCTGAACAATGAATATGTTTCGAATTACAAGCTTGCCTTGCCATCATTAGAAGAGCAGCACGTAATTGCTGACTATCTTGACGAGAAAACAGCGGAGATTGATGGGTTGATTGCGGACTGCGAGCGGGAGGTAGAGCTGTTGCAGGAGTACCGCAAGGCGGTCGTCTCCGAAGCCGTCACCAAGGGTCTCGACCCCGACGCACCCATGAAAGACTCTGGCATCGAGTGGATTGGGAAGATGCCTAAAGAATGGGAATGTGTAAAGATTAAAGCGCTGTTTCGAATTGAAAAAAGGATTGTTGGCTATGAGGGTCCCACAGTTCTCTCAATTACGCAAAGAGGCATTGTTCCAAAGGACCTAAAGTCTGGCGAAGGCCAACTTGCCATGGATTATTCAAACTATCAATGGGTATATCCTGGCGATTTTGCAATGAACCATATGGACCTTTTGACTGGGTGGGTTGACTGTTCGCAGGTTGAAGGCGTTACAAGCCCAGACTATCGTGTATTTGTCCCCCTATCAGAAAATATTCATAGAAGTTATTTCAAATACTTATTCCAGCACTGTTATTCAGGAAAGGTCTTTTACGGTTTGGGGCAGGGAGTAAGTGGTCTTGGCAGATGGAGGCTTCCCACAAAGCGGTTCAACAACTTCATAGTTCCTTATCCCTCTATTGCTGAACAGAAAAAAATCGTAGAAGCTCTCGATACCAAGACCGCCGAGATTGATTCACTTATCGAGGCCAAGCAGTCCATGGTTGATAAGCTGCGCGAATACCGCCGTTCGCTCATTTCGGAAGCTGTGACCGGCAAGTTCAAGGTTCCAGGCGTATAGCACCACGGAGAAGGAAGCATGAAGAAGATCACCGGAACAGAGAAGACGTTCAAGCAGCTGCTGCAGGTGTACCGGTTCACGGCTCGGAACGACAAGGCGCTTCCTTGGTGGATGGTCCTCGTCTTCGTCGCCCCGATCATCGTTCTGATCGTCGTCTGCCTTGTCACGAAGGCGAACGTCCTCATCTGGATTCTGCTCATGCTGACCGCCGTGCTAGTGGGCGTCACCCTCGCCACGCTCGTTCTGACGCGCACGTCCGACCGCGTGGGGTACAAGCAGCTCGAAGGCCAGGCCGGCGCGTCCATGGCGGTGCTCGGCGGCTTGGGCAGGGCCGGTTTCACCTTCCCGCAGGAGCCGGTGTGGATGAACCGCAAGACCCGCGACACCCTCTGGCGTGGCACCGGCCGTCCAGGCATCTTCCTGGTGGGCGAAGGCGACAAGCAGCGCCTCAGCATCGAGATGAACCGTGAGGAAACCGCTATCCGCCGCCTTGTCCCGGGGTCCGCCATTCAGATTTACCGCATCTTCGTGGGCGAAGGCGAAGGCTACACCCCGCTGCCTAAGCTGCGCGGCGCCATCGTCCAACGCCGTGCCCGTCGAACGCAGGTCGAGCTCAAGGATCGCTAGAGGCGCCT
>JAFUCQ010000104.1 GCA_017459605.1 Atopobiaceae bacterium | reverse complement strand
GGAGATGGGGGCTCTGTGTGGCTGGCAAGCAATCCGCAGCGAAGCGAGGACGCTTGACAGCCACACAGAGCCCCCTTACTGTGCGTCGATGCGAACCTATCCGAGGTCTGCTAGTTGCTGCGTCAGCTGGGCAATGCTCTCGTCGAGTTCTGCTTTCTGAGCACGTTTCTTCTCGATGACCTCAGGTGCAGCTTTTGCAACAAAGCCCTCATTTGCCAAGGTTTTCTCGACAGAAGCACGCTCTTTTTCCTGCTTGGCTATCTCTTTTTCGATGCGCGCACGCTCTTGAGTGAGGTCAACCATGCCACCTAGATCAACGTAGATTTCAAGTCCCGCATCAAGAACACTCACGGCGCCGTCGGGTTTTGTCAGCTCAGCTCCAAGCGAAAGCTCACTCACGCGACCAACGTTTTTAATGAACGTCGCTTGGGAGGCAAGGGTTTCGCACACATCGTCGCTCGCGCGAACAGATGCAGCAAGCTCAGACTTGGGGCTCAAACGATAGCGTGCACGGGTTGAGCGCACCGCCAAAATCACCCGACGTGCCAGTTCAAACTCCTGCTCGGCATCCTCGTCAATAAAGCTCGCAAAGTTGTCGGGCTCTGGCCACGCTGCCTGCATCAAGAAACGACCCGCATGCTCGGTCTCATCAAGGGCGCTCGCGGGAAGCCAGCTCCATACGCGCTCGGTCACAAAGGGCATGGCCGGGTGGAGCAAACGAAGGCTCGTATCGAGCACATACACAAGATTGCGCTGTACCTGCAGGCGCTCTTCTTCGTTTCCATCAAGCAGGCGACCCTTGCAGAGCTCGATGTACCAGTCGCACAAATCGTTCCAGAAAAACACCTGAATCTGACGGGCGTAATCGCCAAACTCATAGCCGTCGAACTGCTTGGTTGCGGCATCGACCATCTTAGCCAAACGAGAGAGCATCCACGCATCTTCGGGTGTCTCGGCAACGGGAGCACCCGGCTTGTAACCATCAAGGTTCATAAGCACAAAGCGACTTGCGTTCCAAATCTTGGTCACAAACGAGCGGCTCGCCTCGGTACGCGGCGAATCAACCAGCTTGCCATCTTTAATCGTGGCGTCAAAACGCACGTCTTGGTTGTTGGTAATCAGACAGAGCAGGCCATGACGCATCGCGTCGGCACCATACATGTCCATGAGATCCATGGGGTCGACGCCGTTGCCTTTAGACTTTGACATGCGGCTTCCGTCTTTTGCCAGAATCGTGGCGTAGATGAACACGTCATGGAAGGGAATCTCGCCGATAAAGTACAGCGAGCTCATAATCATGCGAGCAACCCAAAGCGCAATGATGTCTCGGGCGGTTACCAACACACGCGTTGGATGGTGACCGGTCATCTGCTCGGGGGTATCGGGCCAACCTTGGGTTGCAAAAGTCCAGAGCTGGCTTGAAAACCACGTGTCAAGAACATCCTCGTCTTGGGTGACCGGCGTCCCACAGTGCGGGCAGACATTTGTATCTTCCATCAACGCGTCTTCCCAACCGCAGCTCGCACAGCTAAACACAGGGATGCGGTGTCCCCACCAGAGCTGTCGAGAAATGCACCAGTCTTTGAGGTTGTCCATCCAGTTGAGATAGGTTTGTGTCCAACGGTCAGGATAGAACTTGAGCTCGCCCGAGGTGACTACCTTGGTAGCAGGCTCTTTCAGGCGATCCACCGCCACAAACCACTGCTCGCTCAGCCACGGCTCGAGTGTTGAGTCGCAACGATAGCAGTGCATTACCGAATGTTCATGCTCTTCGACCTCACCCAGAAGACCATGCTCGTCAAACCATGCAACAACCGCCTCACGACACTCGTCGCGGGTCATGCCAGAAAACTCGCCATAGCCCTCAACCACTACAGCATGCTCGTCAAAGATGTTGATTTGTGGCAGGTCGTGTGCCTCACCCATTGCGTAGTCGTTGGGGTCGTGAGCGGGTGTTACCTTAACAAAGCCCGTGCCAAAGCCAGCATCTACGTGCCAGTCAGAGAAAATGGGAATTTCGCGGTCTACGATAGGCAGATGCACGGTTTTGCCCACAAACTGAGCCTTGTCAGGGTCGTCGGGACTCACGGCAATACCCGTATCTCCCAGCATGGTCTCGGGGCGCGTTGTTGCAACCTCGATGTATTCAACACCACCGACCGGCTCGGTTAGGGGATAGCGCAGATGCCACAGATGGCCGGGCTCGTTTCTGTACTCCGCTTCGTCGTCAGAGATAGCGGTGGTGCAGCTTGGACACCAATTCACAATGCGCTTGCCGCGATAAATCAGGTCGTCGTGATACCAGTCGCAAAAGACCTTGCGCACGGCCTTGGCATACTCAGGGCTCATCGTGAACTTCTC
The DNA here is from genome assembly GCA_017459605.1 of Atopobiaceae bacterium. Taxonomy (GTDB): domain Bacteria; phylum Actinomycetota; class Coriobacteriia; order Coriobacteriales; family Atopobiaceae; genus RGIG4373. Next base: position 771 of record JAFUCQ010000104.1, on the reverse strand, counting down.
GTCATCAAAGTCAATGGAGCAACCCATGCGCTTGATTTGCTCTACGATGATGCCGCCGTATTCACGGCGCCAATCCTGACATGCCTCAAGAAATGCTTCGCGACCCATCTCGAGACGACTGATGCCCTGCTCCTTGAGACGCAGGTCGACCTTGGTCTGAGTTGCAATGCCGGCGTGATCGGTGCCCAAAATCCAACGGGTAGAGATTCCGCGCATACGATTAAAGCGCACAAAGGCATCTTGGATGGTGTCGTCGAGAGCGTGTCCCATGTGAAGAACGCCCGTTACATTGGGCGGCGGGATTACAACGGTACAATCGCCCGTGCCCTTGTTGCGCTGATAGCAACCGGCTTCCATCCACTGTTCTACCAGCTCAGGCTCAACCTCTTGTGGGCTATAGGTTTTGGGCATTTCTTCTGCTGTTAGCTTGGACACGTCTTCCACGATAATCCCTCTCCTGCGATAAAGGTCATAACCTATGTAGAATACCACGTTGGCATCTTGTGGGCTTGCTGTGCGTGCGCTTTTATCTTGTAGGTTTGCCATACTTGCATTTTTGTCTTGTGTGCTTGCTGCGCTTAAGCTTTTGTCTCTCGCTTTGTCTTCTAATACTCTTGTATTCCTGAGTTTCTATGGGTCGATAACTCCGTTAATTATTTTTGCGTTCTAAAAACTCAGTTTCATGTTCGAAATTCCCCTCCGTGGACGGTTTTTGAGGCAACTTTTCCCACCAGCGCCATAGAGCACCCCTCAAAAGCGCAGGTCACAGAT
>JAFUCQ010000015.1 GCA_017459605.1 Atopobiaceae bacterium | reverse complement strand
TTTATATGCCGCGCCACTCGTTTGCCAAACTCAATGAAGAGGCAGATGAGGCAGGGAGGGCAAGCTTGGCCAATCCGCGAAATGCCGCTGCAGGATCGCTCAGGCAAAAGGACTCTCGTGTAACGGCGACGCGCGATCTGGCGAGCTTTCTGTATGCAGCTGCAGATGCAACCGCTTTGGGACTGTCGAGTCAAGAAGGGCTTTTGACATGGCTTAACAAAGCGGGTTTGTCGGTCAATCCTCATGCCAAACGTTGCATTGGTGCTCAGGCAGTACATGAGTATTGCGAATGGGCTCAGAGCATCCGTGATGAGCTTGACTATGACATCGATGGCGTTGTGGTAAAGCTTGATGGCTTTGATGAGCAAGAACAGCTGGGCTTTACCGCTCGAGCACCCCGCTGGGCCATTGCTTTTAAGTTCCCACCCGAGCAAAAGCAAACCGTACTCAGAGAGATTCGTGTACAGGTGGGACGCACGGGAGTTCTCACTCCTGTTGCTGAGTTTGATCCCGTGGAAGTTGCAGGTTCAACCATCGCTCGCGCAACGCTTCACAACATCGATGAGATTCGTCGCAAGGATGTTCGCGTCGGCGATACCATCATAGTCCACAAGGCGGGAGATGTGATTCCTGAGGTAGTAGGGCCCGTGCGTGAAGTGCGTCCAGCGAATGCCGTTGAGTTTGAGATGCCTCAGACCTGTCCGAGCTGTGGTTCTGCGGTTGTTCAAGAAGAGGGCGAGGTTGCGTGGCGCTGTGTGTCAATCGATTGTCCAGCACAGGCTGCAGAGCGCCTCAAGCACTGGGCAAGCCGCAAAGCTATGGATATCGATGGTGTGGGAGAAGAGCTTATTGGTCGTATGATTGAGCACGGTTTGTTGAGTGATGTGGCAGACATCTATGACAAACTCTCTGAGCATGACCTTGCAACGCTTCCTACGGGCAGGCATTATGAAACAAAGGGCAAAGGACACGAGGCAGGAGATGAAATCCCCGTTGGGCATACCGTTGCCTCAAAGATAATGACTCAGATAGAGGAGTCCCGAACGCGTGGTCTTGGACGTGTTCTCTTTGGTCTGGGTATTCGTCATGTGGGAGAGCGCGTAGCCCAAACACTGGCAGATTCCTTTGGCTCGCTTGAAGCATTGATTGCGGCAGATGAACAGGCAATTTCGGCTATTGAGGGTATTGGTCCCAAAATGGCACATGTTATCTGCGAGTTCTTTTCTATTCAAGACAATCTTGCGGTTATTGAGCGCCTGAGGCGAGCGGGAGTTGTGCTTGAACAAGAACAGGTAGCCACATCCGAGCAAGAACAAACACTTGCCGGTTTGAGCTTTGTGCTGACGGGCACCCTCGAGAAGAGAACCCGAGATGAGGCATCAGCAGCACTTCGAGCACTGGGGGCTAAGGTTGTGGGCTCCGTATCCAAAAAGACAAGCTATGTTGTGGCTGGGGCATCTGCGGGATCTAAACTCACCAAGGCAGAGCAACTTGGTGTCGCCGTTCTTGACGAGGCTGCTCTCGATATCATTCTTGAGACAGGACAACTACCCGCTGGCGTGTAATCTGAGAAGCGGCCAAAGGGTGTCTACCAGCTGGAAGCTGCGAGTGTCTGCCATCTGGAAGCTGCGAGTGACCGCTGGCTGAAGGAAGCAGGCGCCCGTTGCCTCAAACGGGTGCCATGTAGTGAAATCAAATGCCTACTCTCAGCGCGACACAGTGTCAACTTAGTTTCAATTTAGGTTAGTTGAGTATTGTCTTAGCCATCAGACGAAAGGATGACCAAGATGATTCAACTCGTATTCAAGCGCCGAGAAGCCAAGTACCTGCTCGATGACAGGCAATATGCTCGCGTTCGTCAGGCGATGGAAGGCATTATGCAGCCTGACGAGTGGGGTGCATCAACCGTTCTGAACATCTACTATGACACGCCCCAGTTTCAGCTGGTGCGCAGATCAATTGAGCGGCCCTTCTACAAAGAGAAAATGAGAATCCGCTCGTATGGCGTTCCGTCTGAAGACGATCACATCTTCGTTGAACTCAAGAAAAAGAATGACGGTATTGTCTATAAGCGCAGAAGCGAGATGACCCAAGCTGAGGCAGATGCGCTGCTGCGAGGAGTGGGGCAGCCCCAAACTCAGATTGAGCGTGAGCTCGACTTTAGTGTTCGCCGATATGGTGGTTTGATCCCAGCTGTTTTTATCGGCTATGACCGTGAAGCGTTCTATGATGCACATGATAGAGACTTCAGAATCACTTATGATAAGCGTATTCGTAGTCGCTGGGACAAGTTGAGCTTGAGTGCGGGTGATGAAGGCGACCTGCTGCTCGACGATAACATGACGCTTATGGAGATCAAAACAGCTGAGGCGATACCTCTCTGGCTTACCTCTATTTTGAGCGAAGAGCGAATTTTCAAAGCGAGTTTTTCTAAGGAAACGCTGATTAATGATGTTTGAACTCGTCCAAATCGCCTCGCCATCGGGTTTGGACGAGCCGAAAGGCCCTGAGACATCGCCTGTCTACCGCTCGCCTTTCCTCCAATCCCT
>JAFUCQ010000103.1 GCA_017459605.1 Atopobiaceae bacterium | reverse complement strand
GGTAGTACGTGGTGCCTACATCACTCCTCAAAAAACCATTGTCAGAGCAGACAGAACCTCAGGCATTGTCAAGACTGGCTCTTTGTCAGGAAACGCTCGTCTCGACTCCATCATCGACAACCTCATCTTGACCCGCATAGGTACTGGTCCTGATGCTTTGCGCCGTGCCTATGATTATGTGAAGAATCATCCCTACATCAGTGCTGATGCCCCAGGCAATCAAGACATGCAGACATGGACCGTTAAGTTTGCGCTCCAAATGTATGACAGAAAGGGTGGCAATTGCTATAACTTTACTGCTCTTATGTTATGTACTGGCTTGCTCGTGGCTTGGGTTATGACAATGTTATCGCGCGTGATGGCTATGTCATGAATCGGACAGTTTTTCATGGATGGGTCGAGTACCAAGAAAATGGTCAGGGCTATGTGATAGATGCAGAGCTTCCTACTGAAAAGCGGCTCAGCCAGTACAACTTCTTTATGGTTCCATATCCTAAGACGGTGGTTGCGTACTTTGATGAGAATCGTCAGCCCTTAGGCTAAGGGCTCAGAAGCATCGACAACCTTGTTAGTCATCGCAACTATTCGCGTCTATCCGCAACTATCCGCAACTATCCGCAACAAACGTTTATGCGCGCAGTATCGCGTACGTTGCTTGAGGCAAAGAATTACGCGAGTGCTACAAGCCTGTTGCCATAAGCCCTGCAGATAAGCGCAGAACGACATTGCCCACTCGGTAGCCCTCATCACAGGCCAGTTAGATGTTGAACCTGAAAGTGAGTGATTGACGTTTTCCGGATACCGTTCGGCTATCTTGTTGTCGAGCGCGTCGAAATGCTGATAAACCTTGCAGTCGGTTCCCTTCTTTCCGCATTCGATTAACAGGTAGTAACCCCGCGGGCGGAAACATCATCCTAAAAATGTGAGATGAACGGCTTATTCTAGCGTATATGTTTATTGAAAGGCGCATTCAGCACCGACGCAGCGAAAGAAGTGCAAGATGAGATTTGAAGACATCATGCCAGAGCAGGTAGAGCAGGCGAAGAAATGTGAGACGCGCGAGGAACGCGTTCCTGCATGACAACGGCATTGAACTCTCCGATGAGCAGCTTGAGGCGGTATCGGGTGGCAAGAATGCTCGTGGTGGCGAATGGGATTGTCTGGGTGAGTACAAACACAATTATTAGAAGACAGGCGTCACGCGTCACGGAAAGATTTGGGGAGACATTTGGCCCGACTGTGAGGCGCGCTGCGAGAGATGCGGAAAGGTGATTTGGCAGGACTGGTAAGCCTCAAAGCTAGCGTCTTTTGTTGTGGGCGTTACAAGATTTGAACTTGTGGCCTCTTCCGTGTCATGATGAAGGTAGCTCGAATATGCGCTTTGCCAGCATCCTCTCAGTACGCACTACTTCAGCATCCTCTCAACATGCACTACTTCAGCAGGGGCTTTTTGCAGTTTGCACAGCTGTCTGCTGAAATGTCTTGCTTGGTACAACAAAACGGGCACACGAGGTAGCTGTCCGCGCTCTTGTCGTACTTCTCAAAGGGAAAGTTGAGCTTGGGATGGTAACGCACTTCATCGCCTGTTTCGAGATAATCAAAGACGGGATGGAGCGTATGCTCTTTGTGCTTAAACTTCTTTCCTGATTCTTTGCGGATAACGGTCACGTACACTTCGTCGTTGCGGTCGCTGTCTTTGGTGAGTTCATGGTCGATGAACTGCTCAATTACCTCACCGTCCCAAGTCTTTCCTGCTGCTCGTTTTACGGCACTCACTGCAACAAAAATCAAGATGACGAGCTCAACAAACAAACCCGGAATGATGAGATTTTGTATCGGTTCTTTTGAGAAAAAGGACACCGCGAGCATCAGTAGGGGAGCCAAAAGAAGAGCTGTTAAAAGTGATGTGATGGCAAAGGTCTTGTTTGATGACTTCATAGCCAATTGAAACTCAGGTGAGTTGATACGCGTGGAGTAACCGGGCTGAATCGTTGCGTGGCTTGTCTCGAATGTACTCATGAGAAGCTCCTTCCCAAATATCCATTACGGACAACACAGATGACCTTTGTGCTTTGTCAGCACAGTCCCATATTAAACATAAATAAAGGACAACTAAACTAATTAAGATACACATTCCGTCAACGGTGCGCCGGCGCACGGGAACGACTAAGTTGCTCTATACATGCGAAGAAATAACATGCCCTTTGAAAAAACGTTCGTAAATCAACTGGGCTTTTGCTGAGAACAACGCTCTTGTTGTTGAGAAGGGCATGTTAATTCCTCGCTCGAAGGAGACGAGAGATTTCTCCCTCACACGAAATGAGAGAATGCCGAGAGAATAACATGCCCTTTGAAAACCGAATCGAAATTTATCTGGGCTTTTGTCGTTAAAAACGCGATATGCCTTGCAAAGGGCATGTTAATTGAGCGAGCTACACACCAAGGGCCATTCACACGGTGTCATAGGCTGGCTAATTGAGCAAGCTCCACACCGAGCACACACAAGTGACGTCATAGGCTCCATCGAGAGTGCTCAGAGCAACGACAGAGATTGCCACAGCTTGCACCGCCTCAAATATCGCCAGTTTGTGAAGGGGCGAGCTACGTGCTATTATGTCTCAGTCAATACCCCGTACTTGGAGGTACGTCTTTGCCAGACGGCTATCCCAGTTCGGGGCGAATCTATGTGAAAGGTGGTTTTAACATGGCAATCACGAAAGAGCGCAAGGCCGAGCTCATCAAGGAGTACGGCAAGGACGAGAAGGACTCCGGTTCTGCTCCGGTACAGGTAGCGCTGCTCACCGAGCGTATTCGCGAGCTCACTGAGCACATGAAGGTTCACAAGCATGACTTCCACACTCGTCGTGGCCTGTTGATGCTCGTTGGTAAGCGTCGTCGTCTGTTGTCGTATATCAAGAAAAACGACATCAATGAGTATCGTGAACTCATTGCACGGCTTGGTATTCGCGACAACATCTAAAAAAGTTAGCTGGAAGGGGAGCGCCCGCGGGCGCTCCTTTTACATAGGTCGTTATGACCTTCGAGGAGCCCGCTTGCAATGGGGCAAGCGGAGATGAGAGGAATAAATACATGGCTAAAGTTACACATGAGTTCGAGCTGTTTGGCAAGCACTACGCACTCGAGACAGGCGAACTCGCAAAGCAGGCTACTGGCGCGT
>JAFUCQ010000102.1 GCA_017459605.1 Atopobiaceae bacterium | reverse complement strand
GAGTCGGGAACAGGCGCTCGCTCAGGCAATGTTCCGCGAGTTTGCAGAAAATGAAGTCAAGACGTTAGCCAAAGTAGTTGACGCTGATGAGATGTTTCCTGAGGAAAACGTCAAGAAAATGGCAGATTTGGGCATGATGGGAATTTATTTCCCCAAAGAGTATGGCGGCGCTGGCGCTGACATGCTTACCTATGTTTTGGCCATCGAGGAGCTCTCAAAGAAGTGCGGTACCACCGGCGTTATCATGAGTGCTCACACGAGCTTGTGCGCTGGTCCCATCTTTGAAAATGGCACTGATGAGCAAAAGGCAAAGTATCTGCCCAAGCTCTGCAGCGGCGAGTGGCTCGGTGCCTTTGGTCTGACCGAGGCTGGTGCTGGCACCGACGCTCAGGGTCAGCAGACCGTAGCAGTTGATGCGGGCGATCACTGGGTCATCAACGGCTCAAAGATCTTCATCACCAACGCTGGCTACGCAGATTTGTTCATCATCATCGCTATTACCGGCGAGGTGACTGACAAGCGCGGTCGTACGCAGAAAGAGATTTCTGCCTTTATTGTTGAGCGTGACTTCCCCGGATTTACCGTTGGTAAGGCTGAGGACAAGATGGGCATTCGTGGTAGCTCTACCTGCGAACTCATCATGCAAGACTGCATCGTTCCTAAGGAGAACATGCTTGGTGCTAAGGGCAAGGGCTTCAACATTGCTATGGCAACCCTCGACGGTGGCCGTATTGGTATTGCTGCTCAGGCTCTAGGTATCGCAGAGGGCGCTATTGAAGAGACCGTCAAGTACGTCAAGGAGCGCCAGCAGTTTGGCCGTCCCATTGCTGCTTTCCAGAACACTCAGTTTGAGCTCGCAGAGATGCAGGCTCGTGTTGATGCTGCTAAGTATCTTGTATACAAGGCTGCATGCAAGAAGCAGGCGTACATGGAAGGCTCAAAAGAGCGCTACAGCGTCGACGCTGCCGAGGCTAAGCTTATCGCCAGCCGCACAGCTTCAGACGTTACCAGGCGCTGCGTGCAGCTCTATGGTGGTTACGGCTACACCCGTGACTATCCCATCGAGCGTATGATGCGCGATGCGAAGATCACCGAGATTTACGAGGGCACCAGTGAGGTCCAGATGATGGTCATCTCCGGCGCCGTGCTTCGCTAGGAGGTCATGAGAATATGAAGGCAATTGTTTGCGTCAAGCAGGTTCCCAACACCTCTGGCAAGGTCGCCGTCAAGGAGAACGGTCAGCTCGATCGTGCTGCTATGGAGACCATCACCAACCCCGATGACCTCAATGCTATCGAGGCAGCCCTTCAGCTCAAGGATGAGCAAGGCTGCGAGGTTGTCGCGGTAACCATGGGCCCTGCCGCTGCAGAGTCAATGCTGCGTGAGCTTCTCGCCCGTGGCGTCGATCGTGCAGTTCTTATCAATGGTCGTGAGTTTGCAGGCTCTGACACCTTTGCAACCTCTCAAATCATCGCTGCGGCAATTAACCGCATCGGTGTTGAGAAGGACGACATCGTGTTCTGTGGTCGTCAGGCAATCGACGGCGACACTGCCCAGGTTGGTCCTCAGATTGCAGAGAAGCTCAACCTTCCGCAGGTGAGCTATGTCACTGACATCAAGAAGGATGGCAACACCCTGACCGTTAAGCGTGCTCTTGAAGATGGCACCATGACCCTCAAGGTTGAGACCCCCTGCTTGCTTACCTGCATCAAGGAGCTCAATGAGCCGCGCTACATGAATGTCGCTGGCATTTTTGAGTGCTACGACAAAGAGATTGAGGTCTTCGACTATGAGGCCCTGAAAGACGATCCTCTCATCGAGGTCGACACCATTGGTCTCAAGGGAAGTCCCACCAATGTCTGGAAGAGCTTTGCGCCCCCTCAGAAGGGTGCTGGCGCTATGCTCGAGGGCCCCGACGCTGCAGCACAGCTCGTAGGTATCCTCGCCGAGCAGCACCTTATCTAGGCGGAAGGGAGTAAGAAGATGCCAGATTATTCTGAGTACAAAGGCGTGTGGGTCTTCTGCGAGCAGCGTGATGGCGAGCTCATGAACACCGATTTTGAGCTGGTCAGCGAAGCACGTAAGCTCGCCGACGATCTTGGCACTGAAGTGTGCGGCATTCTTTTGGGCGATGACGTCAAGGGCCTGGCAAGTGAGCTGGGTGGCTATGGCGCCGACGCTGTAAAGGTGTGCGAGAGCCCGCTTTTGAAGGACTACACCACCGATGGTTATACCAAGGTAATTTGCGACCTCGTTGACAAGTACAAGCCCGAGGTCTTCATCATTGGTGCTACCACCATTGGTCGTGACTTGGGTCCGCGCTTGGCTGCACGTCTGCACACGGGTCTTACCGCAGACGCTACGCACCTCGATATTGACACCGAGAAGTATCTTGACTACCTGCGCTCTGAGTCAAACCTCGATCTTGAGAAGATGAAGTTTGACATGGAAGACAGAAACCTCAAGATGACCCGTCCTGCATTTGGTGGTCACCTGATGGCAACCATCATCTGCCCGCGCTTCCGTCCGCAGATGTCAACGGTGCGCCCGGGCGTTATGCAGAAGTCTGAGTTTGATGCAGCTAAGGCTGAGGCCTGCCGCATTGAGGTTGAGGACTTCGAGCTTTCCGCAGACGACATCAAGGTTGAAGTCGTGAGCATTGAGAAGGCTGCCAAGAAGCTCGTTGACCTTATCGGCGCAAATGTCATCGTTTCTGTTGGCCGTGGTATCTCCAAGGACGTTGAGGGTGGCCTCAAGCTCGCTGAAGAGCTTGCGGATGCTCTTGGTGGCGTTGTTGGCGCTTCTCGTGCCTGCGTGGACGCTGGCTGGATTAGCGCTGACCACCAAGTTGGTCAGACTGGCAAGACCGTTCACCCCAAGATTTACGTGGCATTGGGCATCTCTGGTGCTATCCAGCACGTTGCAGGTATGTCTGATTCTGAGTTCATTATTGCGGTGAACAACAATGCAAGCGCCCCCATCTTTGAGGTAGCAGACTACGGCATCGTAGGCGACCTCTTCAAGATTGGACCTGAGCTCCTCAAGGAGATTGAGGCTGTCAAGGCTGCTAAGTAAGGGCTTTGCACTGCAGCAAGGGCTTTACAAACAGGTAAGGGCTTTGCACTGTAGCAAGGGCTTTGCAAACAGGTAAGGGCTTTGCACCATATGTGAGCGTTACGGAGAGCTGCTTTCGGGCGGCTCTCCTGTTTTGTAAACCGCATGGCGCATGCGAAAACACGCGCGTCTACTCGCGCAAGCATGCTCTACTCGCGCAAACATGCCCCACTCGCGCAAGCATGCTCTACTCGCGCAAACATACCCCACTCATGCAAGCACACCCCACTCGCGCAAACACGTTCCGTTCACGCAAACATGCGCCACTCATGCAAGCACACCCCACTCG